>JAUXAL010000058.1 GCA_030619925.1 Phycisphaerae bacterium
CTTGTTTTTTCGTGTATCCAGTTACCAGTTTCCAGCTTCGATACAAGTTTCGACACCCATAAACGGGGTTCTGAAAAAAGAACAACTTCGGCCGGTAATTTCAAATTTGAAATTTCAAATCTCAAATTATACATGCCCCTACCCCCTATACGCTATATGTTAACCTGCTGGCTAATATGCGGGTATTTTAACACATTTTCAAACAAAAGTCAACAAAAAAGGGCCACAAAATTAGCCACAGAGCACTCAGGGATCACAGAGAGGTTGGCTTCACCAGCCGTGGTGTGGACGGCCTTGTTTATACAAACTCGCAGCCGTACTCCAAGTGAGCTTGTGCGTTCGGTTTGCGGAGTTTGTCTAAGTTGCTGACGTTGTCAGCGTTGGTGAAACGAGAGAAGAGTCTTTTCTTTTTAGAGAGGATAGCCACGAATTGGCACGAATTTATTGAGCCACAAAAAGGCACAAAAAAATTGGCCCACAGAGGTCACAGTCCTCCTTGGGAGTCCTTACGGACTTGGGACTTCTTACGGAGAGAACGGAGAGAAGATTCAATTAAAAAGAAAAAAAGACGTGGATTAGCACGGATTTACACGGATTTAACGGATAAAAACCATAATAATTCTGTCTTTACTTAGCAAAAAGGCCAAAAAAGCACCTTTTTTGGTCATCCTGAGCTTGGTCGAAGGGCTTCACGATCCACGATAGACGAGCAAAAAAAAATCTTGCCTTCTTCTAAAATCGGAGCAATAATAGCACATACTTTATTAGCCTGTCAAATCTGGTTCGACCACAAGGATGGCATAGGCTAAAGCTCGTTCTAGCTGACTAGTGTAGTCTAAGTGGACGAAAGAGACATTCGTAATTGAGAAGAAAACCTATTTGAATACCTTGGGCAGGAGATTGGATTCCTGTCTTAAGATAATATATGATTGGTCATTGCTTCTGAGAGACTCCGTATGATCAAACGTGTTAAAATAGAAGGTTATAAGTCTTTTAACAGCTTAGAGCTCCAATTAAGTCCACTTTCAGTAATTTTTGGACCAAACGCCTCTGGAAAAAGTAACTTCCTCGATGCCCTTTATTTTCTTTCTCGAGCTGTGTGTAAGAAAAACCTCAAAGAAGCATTTGAAGGTCATCGAGGACTTCCATTGGAAAGTTTTTACTATGGTGATGAAGGCTACGACAGTCTTCTCAAGAAAAATAATATTCAGTTTACTATCGAGGTTGACGTTGAAATCTCGGCCACGATAAGAAAGAAAGTCGAAGAAATTGTCCAGGCAAAAAGAAAAGGTATTGATTCTCCAGGCTCATCAAAGAAAATCATCACAGAACATCTGCTACGGTATCGTCTTACAATCGAAGCGCTACCTGAGACTGGTTACCTGAGAGTCATGGATGAACGACTATGTGCCATCAAACAAAACGGGGAAGAAAAAAAATCACGCAGTCCGTTTCTTGAACTTATGGAAAACCGAATTTCCCTTCGTATGGAAGGACAAGCACACCCCGTCTTTCACGAAATGGGACTGGACCATACTATTGTTTCAACGGCACTTTATGAGCCACATTATCCTCATATTACCGCCTTTCGTATGGAACTTGCCAACTGGTACACTTATTACCTCGAACCAAAAACCTTGATGAGAGAAGAAGTACCACTCGCCGAGATTGATAGCCTCGGTCCAAGAGGTGAAAACCTTGCTGCCTTCTTAAATACACTCAAGCACAAACACAACAAAGATTTTGAGAGCCTTAATCTTTCACTGAAGCGTATCTTACCAACAGATGCGAGTATTGAAGTTGAGCATCTTAAGGAAGGACGTGTTGGATTGCGCCTTTCCGAGAATGGAATTGCTTTTTCTGCGCGACTTATTTCTGAAGGGACATTGCGTCTTATCGGTCTTTTATGCGCTATCCATCCACAAAATCCGGCTACTATGGTAGCCTTTGAAGAACCGGAAAATGGGGTCCATCCGGTCAGGCTTAAAATCATAAGTGATGTGCTGAAGAGCGCTTCCCAATCTTATGGAAAACAAATCTTTATAACAACACACTCCTCTATATTGCCAGGATATTTTGAGAACGAGAACCTTTTTGTCTGTCGCAAAATAGGGAACACAACAACCATTGATCTTTTTCCGGATATGCCCCTTTTCCGGCAAGGGGAAATCGAGCGTGCCTTAGAAGATAGAATCTTGCGAGGAGACTTTGGTGGATAAGGTACGAATTCTTTATTTTCTTGAAGATCTTGCTCAGGAGGGTTTCATTACAGCACTCTTAAAGAAGGTTGCACATGAAGAATCGATTGCAACAGATACTTTAGTTCACGATATTCGCTCAGCTCGCGGTGGTTCCCGGATTATCAATGAGTTCAGAAACTTTATAAAAGACACAAGCAAAGTTGGAGCAACTGAAATAGATTTTCTGGTCGTTGCAATTGACGGAAACTGCAAAGGGTATAACGAACGTGTCAAAGAGTTGGATAAATATATTAAGAGTAACCATCCTTTTAATGGAAGAGTAGTTTATGCTGTTCCCGACCCACATATAGAACGATGGTATCTTATGGATCAAAGAGCGTTCAGATCAGGTATAGGACTCGATAGGGCACCAAGCTTGCCACCTTATAAATGCAAAAGAGATTATTACAAACAGGTAATCAATCAGGCATTAAAAGAGTCGAATGTGAACTCTTTACTTGGTGGAGCGGAATACGCCGAAAGGATTGTTGATAGTATTGAGAACTTGGAATCACTAGGTCGGCAAAATGCCGGTTTTCAATCTTTCTTAGAAAATTTGAGGAGAATGTTTAGAAGCCAAATAAAGAGAGTTATTAGTGGATAGATGAATATTGGCCCCGTGAAAGATTTAGGCTCTTAATAAAAAACAGAAAAACAGAGGAAAAACAAGAAAAACAGCGAAAAACAGGGACAGTCACCTTTTTTTTGCCCTACATTACATTATCAAACCACAAGCCCCGCAATTCCCGCCAAATTTATTCTGTGCAATCAGTGAAATCTGTGGCTCATCTCTCGTATCTCGTGTATGGTTTCCGCTGCCGGATGCATCATTTCGCAGGCATGACAATGCGAAAGCCGACGTCACAAGCTTGGGCCTTGAATTCATACTTTGATTCCGGGCTGATATAATCAGGGGGGCAAAGGCACGAGCCTCCGCATACTACCGGTGCCGAATCGTTATCGGTGTCCGTGCACCACTCCCAGACATTTCCAATCATATCGCATAAACCCCAAGTGTTGGGCTCAATATTTTTCGTGAAGTATGGCCAAACAGGGTGATCATTATTCTCCGCATGGGCGATTCTGGCAGGGTCGAGCGCCTTCTCTCTCAGAAAATCCTTTACGGCACCCACAGGAGGATAAGCGATCTCAACAGGGTCGTCCCTCTTGGCGTTATATTTCCTTGCGGCACTTTGCCAGGCGGTAGACCTGATATGCGCATAAGATGCGACATTTGACAACTCATCGCCCCACGGATACAAGGTGCTGGTGCCTGCAAGAGCTGCGTGAGCGTGCTGTGAGGCCGTCGGCAATTGTGCACCAAGCCATCTGGCATAAGCTTGGCCCCCAGTATAAGTGACCCATGTGATAGGGTCATGTTTGAACTTTTCGTCCATAACGAAGACGCCTGCAGATTTGTCCCATGTTATTCGGCAGGCCGGGAACTGTCCCTGCGTTTGAAGAATTAGGACATCCTTTCCGCTTTGATCCGTAAAATATGACCATCCTGCCATGTTAGTTGGCGATTTTGCCCCGGTTGTTTCCATGAACAGCTTGTATTGAGCATTGCTTATTTCGCGTGTAGCCATATAAAATGGTTCCGGACCACCCGGTTCGGTTCTGGGTATGAACGACAATATAACGGCCGGGTCTTTTCGAGGTCCGACGTAATGAGGCCATCCGAAGTTGGCAGGGTCATCGGTATCACTGTAGAAGAATTCTGCAGGATTTGCTGCTATTTCAGTCAGGCTGAGATAATCACCTTTCTCATTTACAGGTTTCAAAAGCTCAGATGAGGTCAACCATACATCTTCGTCTGAAACGACAATGTGATGGAGTTCCAGGAATGGAATCCATTGACTCCAGTCCTTATGGTCAGGGAAAAATCCCCATAACGAGAGGGTTAATTTGCTGATCGTAGCAGCCTGATTGGGACTACCTATTAGATTGGTAATTTCATCTACTGCGTCAGCAACACTCTGTTTACAGCTATTTTCCAGAGTTACCTTGTCGAGTTTCCCCAGGTCCTGCTCAAAGGTTTCGATGCGGTCGAGCAATTGTTTACGTTTTCCGTTGAAATCTTTTGCTTCAGAAAGGGTGCTGATTTTCACGGATTCCAGGTTGGACAGTTCGTTACCAATTGTAGCGACAGAGGCTTTGAGACCCTCTAATCTTGGGACAGTCTCGTTTTTCATCTGCTCAAGAAAGTCGCACATCTTGATAACGACGCTGTCAGCTTCGAGAGCATCTAATTTGCTGCTGGCATCTGAATAATCAATTTGACTGACTGCGTAATCCCTCAGGCCGAGATAGTAATCCGTTTCCAATGATGATTGCTGCGCCAACATTTGACGGGTCTCTCGAAATATCGAGACGGCGTCTTCGATAGTCTGTAGCTGTAGAATCTGACCGTCAAGCCGGCGTTCTTTCGCATTGAATTCTATTATCCAGGTATCAATCTCGAAATTGGTGGATCCATTTTCAGGCACGGCATTCACCGAGGCCGCCGAACCACTTAGGACGATATTGGAAAATTTCTGCTTGCTGACGGCGAGCAAATTTGGGAGCTGCCTAAACTTAAGCAAAGATTCCCGCCTGTCGGTTGCTGCGATGTCATCAAGCACGCGAACGTCCTCATCACTTAATATTTGGCTCACCTTTTTTTCAAGGGACTCTATAGCCTCAACAAGCCTGGATTTTTCATTGAGAATAGCCGAGGCAATAGCAACTACCGCTCGACTCTGCACACCAAGCGCATCGGCAAGCATCTTAGACCTATCTCGCATCTGCCGATTAAAACTATCGGGAGACCATTTGTCGACGTCTTCCTTAACGCTCTCAAGGTACACACGTATTTCGTTGAAATTCGGTTCTACCCGGGGAACATTTAGCTCAGCAAGAATATCGGCCCAGTGTCCCTGCAGTCCGCTGACATGGCCGGCGCTCTTTTCCAAGGAGTGCGTTTTATTTATAAGTTCAATAACGCGCTTGCGATGGTAGGGAAGCTTCTCACGAATTTCGGCAAACGCCGACCCTATATTCCCATACTCAACGGCAAAAATTTCATCGGTCTGGTCTATAAGATATATATTATTCTGCGGTGTTATGAGCTCAGATCTCAGTTGTTTTAAGTCTAATCCCCATTGTTTGTATTTCTCTCTTTCCTCTGATGAGATACCTTTGAAATTTTCACAAAGGCTGATTCCTTCATCGATGTTATCTGCCAACCGGTCCAGTTGGTCTTTGCGAGTCAACATCTTGTCCAAAAGAGAGTACGTATTTCTCATCTGATTTATGATTTCCGAAGGACGCCGAAGATTCTCAAGGTATTTCCAATTTGCGATGCTAACATCAACATCATCCGTGTCATACTGTTGAGAAATGGCTGTGTATTTACCGATTCTGCGGGATTCCCAGAAAAAGCCCTGCTGTTGAGCGTTATTGCCGGAATCGATGATCTTTTTCTTCAGATCCCGGGCCTGCCGAATCAATTCCTCTCGCACGGCGTCTTTCTCATCGGCTATTTTTCCGGCGTGACGGTTGTACTCGTCTGCGAAATCCGCCTGGAGCCAGCCCGGCGCATCGATGGAGCCTAAGAGCCTTTCGAGACCTTGCTTGCAGTTCGCTATAGTCTCGACGGAAACGAGGGAGAAAGTTGATAGAGAGCCACACTCACGTATGAGCTGGTCAATTCTTTGACGCATAGACTCCCTGTACCCATTGTGGGCGTCGGTAAGCTGGCTGGCTGCCGAATCCAAGTTACCCTGCTCGTACTGCTCCAGCGCAGAGGCTGTAAGCTCGTAAGCAGTCAACGGAATATCCTGGGGGCTCTTGGACAGCAGCGTTTGCATAAGTGTGTACTTGGCAAGGACGTCTTTTTTCCTGTAAACCTGTTGAAGCTTTTCTTTCCATGCGGGATAATCTTCGAATGTTTCAATGTCTTCGTAACACAGGTCCATAAGTCTTGCACTGACCAGCCCTATGTCCGAACGGCCAAAGTCGATTTCCTTCCGAACATATGTCATGGTGCCGCATATTTGCCCCAGCAGGCTATAATATTTGTCGGCTCTCTGGATATCGAAGGTGCGGTAAAACCTATCGGCCTTTTCGAAGCACCTGGCGTTTCGGTCGTGAAAGCCGTGGTCTTTTAGCTGCTTAATCGTTTCCAGAGACTTGCCCGACAGCATGGTCTCATTTCTCAGCATTTCCACATTCTCAAGCTCATCGTTTATCTGTTCGGCGGTTTCCGGGGTATCAGAGCCACCGGCCAGGGCCTCAAGGTTGGTGTAGACTCTTGCGGCCAAGTCATATGAGTCAGCGCAGGTCTGTAGTGTTTCTTGTGCAAGAGGTCGGGCTTCGAGAAGCGTTTCGGCTCTTTTGGTCCCATCTGTGACTTCAGATACTATTTTGGAACTGGGGTCGAGTTTCATCAGATGACCTGCAATGGCGAGGTCTTGACGAGCATTATACTCTTGTTGGTCATGAGCGATACTTTCGACCTTCTCAATCGCAGGAGCGAACTCGAACCAGACTTGTTCCTGTTCTTTCCATGGCGGATAGCTTCGTTTGAATGTGTCGGTACCGAGATCCTCAGCAGTCTTGAGGCCCCCAAGAGCGTTCTGTCTAAGGCTATCGTACGAATTGTAACCTTCAATATCAGAATATCTCACAATTGCTTCATTAGCTAATGAAGCAATTTCTGTGTTAGGACTTCTGTTTTGTAGAAGTTCCATACTTTGCTGGACCGCTAAACGGTCCGGCTCGGGTAAAAAATATTTTGCTGTAGCAACCGTGCAAACGCTAATGAGCAGTACAGCTGCTACTTTCACTGCTTTGCGCACCCAGTTGAATTTGCTGACCGCCCTGTCAATTTCTTTTGCGAATTCCGAAACGGTTTTGAAACGTTTTTCCCTGTCAGCGTTTATGGCCTTATCAATAACCTTTGCCAGCGCTGCAGGGACATCTTTGTTGACTTTATTGGCCGGCGGGGAGCCTTTGCGAGGGATCTTTTTGGTGAGCATCTGATACATAATGATGCCGACGCTGTAAAGATCTGCTCTGGCGTCCACCCCCGTCTTGGCGTCTGACAGCTCGGGGGCCCCGTAATGAGCGGATCTGAATCCCTTGCCGGTAACATCGATATGTTTTTGGCTGAGTACCTTTGCAATCCCAAAGTCTATGAGCCTGATATCGAATTTCGTAAGGTCGGAGCTATCAGTCTCGGCTTGCTCACTGCGGGGGACTAACATGATATTGCCGGGTTTAATGTCCCTGTGGATTGTGTATTCGTGGGCGTACTTAAGTGCATCAAGTAGCTGGCGAGTTATATGAAGGACCTCGTCAACCTGAATTTTCTGCTCAGAGATATGACGGGAGTCGATGACATGTCCAAGCTCCAGTTGGCTCTTTATCAGCTCCATACATATGAACACATACTTGCCGAGAGCATCGGCATCGATTCGCTGTTCTACGCTGTAGGTCTTTATGATATGGCGGTGCGTGAGACTTCTGGCTATCATTGCTCCCTGTTTGAGGCGGTTAATAGCTGATCTGTCTTCGCGATGGCGAGACCATATCGTTTTAATTGCAATCTCCTCATTAGTGAGGTGGTCAAAGGCCTTGTAAACGATGGCTTGCCCGCCTTCGCCAATTTTTTCTATTATTTCATAGCGATTGTTCCATATCTCATGTGATGCGTCCAAGGGCGTTATGCTATCGCCGGTTCCTGTTGTGGTCTTTGGGGGCCGAGATGGTCTTTGAGGCATCTCAGCGCTGGTTTGCACAGGAACTGTCTCCAACGATTTTGCCGGTTCGCTTATCGCGATTGTTGAAGCCGGGTCAACTGACATTGAGCTTCGGGTCGATTCGTCCCGCAGGGACTCTTTAAGGGTATTAGCAAAGTCTTCTATGGTCGGCCAACGTTTTTCACGTGAGGGATTTACGGCTTTGAGGATTACTTCCGCGGTACGGGCACCGATGATTTCTTTGGCTACCAGGTTATTTAAGCGGGCGCAGAGTGCTTCATATATTTCACTGGGTTTATCTTTAGGTAGCGGAGCTGCTGAAAGGATTTCAAATACCAGCAGACCGGCAGAGAAAACGTCGCAACTCACATCACAAGTGAACGTTTTAGCGTCCCTTACTTCGGGAGGCTGGTAGCCGGCGGCGGTAACCGAGGCAGTGTCCTGACTGGTGGTTGGCTGATCGGTGACATAGCTGGCAACCCCAAAATCTCCGATGTATACTTTCTGTTCAGAGCTCAAAAAAACAGCATCTCCAGAGAGATTCCGGTGGACTACGTGGCTGTTGTGGATCAACTGGAGACTGGATAGAAATTGACGAACCAATCCTTGTCGAAACTGAAAAGACTCAGACGCAAGAAAGTCAAAGCGTTTTGAAAGTTTATCAACTTCGGCGGGTTGAGTTGCAATCCAAAATAGGTCTTTCGTATCACTGTAATCAAAGATACGTATGACACCGGGGCATGCAAGCTCCTCCATGAAGGTAATATCACATCGCAGGTGTTCTCGCAAATGTCTTCGAGTGGTGGCGCTGGTGGTTTGAGTGAAGTTGAATATCTTAAGCCTGACAAGGACATCGTCAGCCTTGTGGCGCGCAATATATTCACCTACTGACTCAGAAGCGCCGATAGTTCTCAGTATCTCGTAGCCGTCAGGTATAGCGATAGGAACATCTGACATAGCCACTCCATGTATCTAAAACGAGCCATGCCCAATTACAGGCCTTCAATGCGTCTAATGGATTCAAAAACCTCTTCGGTAGATTATACATTTATTTTGGCTGATAAGCCAACAAATAGCCCTCTTGCCATAGCTAAATTTTTCATTGTGATTTGCATCCGGAAGAGGTTAAAATAGTCAGAAAGGACAAAGGCTTTATGTGAAGGATAGCTGATTGAACAAAGCATCAGAGGATAAAAAAGAGGACCATGCGATGTCACTGACAAGTGAATGTCTGATAGGGGAAGCGATCAGGAGTATAGATGATGTGACCGTCTATCGAGCAGATCATCCCATTCATGGCATAGTCAATGTTTATCTGCCGGACGATGCATTACCGCCTGAGCTTGCCAAGTCAGTGAAGAGGCGACTGTATCAAAATGGGCTCCGTATGCGCAGCTTATCATTGCTGAATCTTCCCCTTGTGACAAGAGCCCTGGAGGTTTCACAGAATCCAAATGAACCATACATAGTGACCAAATGCCTGAAGTACGACCTTGAAGAACTCATCAGTAATGGGGTCACAATAAAACCCAGGAGGATGTTTGTAATACTTTCCCAAGTACTGCAGGCAATAATTAATTTGGCTGCGAATGGCTGGGAGATAGATCACATTCATCCCCGCCAGATTAAACTGGTGGAATTGCATACTGGAGATATAAGTCTTACTGTTATTGAGGGCGCCGGGCCCCGCCCAGCGCTGGGCGGGGGTGAGCTGAGCGATACAATCACACCTCAAGGAGATGACAAAGAAGACAGGGCTTTTGCCCCAACGGCCAAGATTACTCAGAGAATCGACGAGACCCGAACACCAAAGGCGACAACTCCAGCCCACACAGCACATGACGATATTGGCCGTACTGCTACACTTGACGAAAGTGCCCAGCTCAAATATGCCCAAAAGCTACTGAGGACAACTCAAAGAAATATTTACTTCTTGGGAAATATTACTTATCAACTACTGTTTGGCAGGAAATACGAGCCAAGCGACAGAGTTGCTGCTGTGAATATCAGAAAGCTCGGAAGAAGGTGGCGAAAAATCTTGGACAAGGCACTCAGCCGGAATCTCGACTACCGCTATGACACATACGAGACTATGCTGCGGGGTGTGAGAAAATCCTCGAGCAGAAACAAGCGAGTGGCTATTGCCTCGATTCCATTCTTGCTGCTGTTAGTGGTTATTGGAAGTTATTTAGCGTACGAACGGTATCACGAGTACAAGATAATGACTTCTGAAGCGGGCCAGGCTATTAAGAGCTTTCTGGATATCGTCAATAAGACGGATGATGAATTTCCAGAGCTTAAGAAACCTGAACCGGCCTCTCCCAGGCCGGATGATCAGACTATCCTGGAGCCTTTCGAGAAAATCGAGCCCGTTGACGAAGACTAAGAAGTCTCTCAAGACCGGAAAGGCAGCACAAGAAGATTGTCCCCTTGTCTTACTAACCGGTAAGACCTTCGAGGTACAGCTGAATAAATGCAGTGACACTTATGGTGCCGACTTCGGTTACAGCTGGACCGTACTTGCCCATAGCAAACGCTACCGACTTGTCTGCTGGCCACCCAATGTCACCGACCAGAATAGCGACATATTCTGTGAAGGCATCAAGCCATTGTCCGGCTGTGGCATAGTGTGTCCCCTCCCCTCCGCCTGCCAGTGCTTGACTAATCGAGGCGAACTGTTCGGGAGAAGGCGGGACGGCGGTATTGACAAACTCATTAACTACCCGGCCCAGAGCAACAATATGACTTCCGTCCGTATCGTGAAGAACCGCAGCGAGCTCTCTTAGTTGAGTAGCTGCTTGGTGTGGACGCACGTTTGAAGATTGCAGGAAAGCTCCAGCAAGATATGCTTGAATCTCCTGACATCTGCTCTCATCCTCCCTCTGTTCGTCACCCTCGCATAGGCCGAGTTCTTCGGCCAACCACAGTAGATCACCGAGATAAGTGCCTTCGATCTGGCCTATGTCTCCAAGTTCCGGAGATACTGGCGGCGAGGTCCTCGATGTCTCTTCCCCTGTTGGTGTTCGTATAGTCGCGGTGATTACAACCGAGACAGGATCCGAATTATTATAACCGTCATTCACATAATACGTAAAGGTGTCTATACCACCCCAGCCAGCCGGAGGCGTATAAGTGAATGAACCATCAGGATTCAATACCACATTACCGCCCTGGCAGTTTATATTACCTATGTTAGTAACCTGTTTTCCAACAAGGTATACGCTCTGGGCAGGGATATCGTTCCATCACCGAGGCCGAAACACAGAGGCTGATGGTGGTCGCCTGTGTTTTCGGGCTAAAGGCAAGAAAAAAGCCACAGGTCCCGGTTAGGGCGGCACTGATGGCCTTTTCGATTTTCTGTTCTATAGATACTTTTACAAGGTTCTGCGTCTGCGCAGCCAGCCGACAAGTGCTACGCCCATAGCACCGAGCACAAGAGCGCCGGGTGCGGGAATGACACTGTCGATTTCTGGATAGACTTTGCCTTTCGCGATCTTATTCGGTGAGTCGTGCACGAGTGGAATGTGCAAGTCGCCGAAGCCGTTCTCGGCAAACAGTCCCCCGTCGACCTGGAACTCGTACGTCGTCTCGAAGACCCAGCCCTGGAAGTTGGGATTCTCGGTGTAATCGTCGTCGGTGGCGGGCGAGGCTTCAGTCAGTACGTAACCCAGGGTGTTGAAGTTGTAATCAAGGCTTGTACCCCAGGCCAGCAGACTGTCCGTGGAACCGGCATGCACCGTCCCGTCATCGCCAGTGGCACCCAGTGATGCGAAGCCGCTCGGCGCGCCGCCACTTTCGGAGATGTAATCCAGCGTAAAGTCGAACACTACGTTTCCGAGACCGTCTGTGATGGTAAACTGGGCCTTATCTGAGCCTTCGATGTCTTTGAATTCGTGGTTCTTGCCGCTTGGGGCTACGCCCTTACCCCAGCCGATGCTATTAGCACCATAAGTGTTGTCTACGAGCGTGAGCGGCTGAATAAAGCTCACCGAAAGGTGGCGGCTGATGGCGTCCTGGTACAGCCACAGCTCACCGCTGTCGGCGGGAACATTACCACTCTTTTTGGGCCCTTCGACTTCGAGCGTGACGAAGAAACCTTGGGTGTATTCCTCGTGCGGGTCGAAGCGGCCGTCGATCGTGGGGCTGGCCAGAGCTGGCGAACCGACGAGGACAACCACTGCGCAAAGAATTGTTGCTATCTTTACCGTTTTCGCTTTCTGTGTTTCTCTGAATAGACTCTGTAGCTTTTTCATCTTAGCCTTCCCCCACTTCCCTCCCTCTTCTCTAAAAAGCTGGTTGTTTTTGAAATAGATCTGAACCTGAATCTATTTCAGCAAGTGACCAACCAGTTTGATTTTTGTGTTCGACAGGGAAAACCGCCCCCCCGAAGGCAGGTACGATAAAGCCCGGCGGTGCCGGGACCCCCAATTGAGGCTTTGTCACCTTAAGAATATAATATCAGATTAGTTCACAGAAATCAAGAGTTTTTACTGGCGACCTTTGGGAATGATCGATGTATTTTCTGATATGTCCTATGGCAGGTCCAAAACGAAATAGTTTCCGGACTTAGACAGAATTTAGAGTGACAATTAACTGCGAATTTTTTGTCCGGGTGGAGTTCGCTACTTCGGGCTGACGGAAATGGGTCATCTACGGGCACCGACCTTCGAGCAAATTCAGTTGCTCAACCTCACCTCCTCGTCCGGCTTTAACTCTTGAGGCAGCTTCTTGCTTGGATTTGATTTCTTCGGCAGCTCTGGTTTTTTCCTTACGCCTTAGCTGGCCCGCCTTACGTCTGGCGGGCTGGGTTTTGGAGAGTTCTTGAGCAGTGTCAGGAACCTGGCCCTGGTGTTCGGCTATGTTGCCCGCGGCTGTGTTGTCGATTGTTAGTCCATCGGCCATGATACAAACGATAGGTCCTAAGGAAAGCAAAACAAGGCTAAAGTGCATCATCCTTGTTATACAATTTAAATGTGGTCCTCCCTCTAAATTTGCCAAAAACACCCCCTAAACCTTAGCCAAAAAAAAGTTCAAAATAAGTCAGCAAATCCTGACCATAAAGCCCAAAAAGCAGTTGCCATACCTTAACCACGGCCTCAAAAAGCCAGGAAAACCCGATAATATCAATATCGCCTGTTGCAAACGACCAGGTAGAAACAACTGCTAAGAATAAAACCATTATACCAGTAAAAGACGTAAAAGTAAAGGAAAAAACACAGAAAAAGAGCATCCTTTCGCGGTTATCAGTATTGATAACCGGCTTTTGGGCGCTCCCTTCGACCGAAGACCACGCTTGACATCAGGAACAGACACAATATAATGAACTTGTTTATTCTCTTTAGTTTAATATATCTCGGACGGAAGTTTCCTGTCGGATGGAAGCCTTCCTTAATAAAGGTAAGGCCAGCCCGCCAGACGTAAGGCGGGCAAGATAAAAGCCTCTTAGAGGCAACCATTTGCACCGATAAATAGTTATAAGTGAGCTAAAGTTATAAGAATCTTGGGCTTGATGCACTTTATACTTTAGGCACTTTTCACTTTAGGCACTTTACATGTACCTTATTGGGAGCGGCAACTGCCTTTCCCTGTGCCTGTAACATATTCCCTGGGAAGCGAAAAGGCCGACCTCGTAGATAGACAGGCCTTATCTGGGAAATAACAGTAAACACGTTAGCTGGGTAGCTTATGGGAGGAATAGAACATGGCCAACACGAAGCTTGTTATATCCGGGCCGGAAGAGACCAAAGAGATATCGCTCGATCCCAAGGGCGTAACATTGGGACGTGACGCGAGTTGTGATGTCACACTCGATCATCCCAACGTATCACGAGTTCACGCCAGAATTTCCCACGATCCCTTTGGCCGTTGGATTGTGGAAGACCTTGAAAGTCAAAATGGGGTAGTGGTCGAGGGCCAACGCATTAAAGCCCAAGCAGTTTTGCCTAACCAGAAGATTAGTATACGCCCCTTCACCATATCTCTGGTACAAGAATCAGACCAGCAAATAGTTGAAGGGGCCTCAATCCATACCACACTTCCGGTTGTTGACAAAGGTTTGGAGGAAGACATCGTATCCTACAGAGCCGACAAAGTTTCCGCTTTATCTCCCGACCTAATGCAGCATCTAAATGAACTAACGAACGGGTTACTGAAATTGTCAAGGCCCTCAGAATTGTATTCTCAAGCATGTTTGTGTTTAGCCAAGATGTTGGATACCCTCGTTGCCATCGTGAGATTGCCTTGCAGTTCAGAGCTCTTGCCGACGTCTCCCGATATTCTTGCCTGCTATTTCGGAGCCGACGCTACAGATACCGCTATCTTGCAGTCATCCTATCTGCATCTTTCCAAGCGTGTGCTTGACGCGGTTCGGTCGACTGATACTCCGGTGATGGCGAGCAGCGGAGCATCATCCGGCCGAAATCTGGCGTTGACAGTTGTTGACAAGCACAAGCCTCACCTCGTTTTCTCTGCTCGCGTAAATGACTTAGGCGAAAGCGTGGATGCCTTATACATAGATATCCTGGAGAATAAATCGCCGAAAGAAATGTTTGACTTTGTGGAAGTAGCTGCACGGCAGATCAATTTTGCGAAAAAAATCTTTTCCTTGCTGAGCTGGAAAAGCAGGAAAAAGCACTTAGAGAGGCCAATATTCAACTCAAAGAAAAGGACCGTATAAAAGACGAGTATGTTTCTCGTGTCACGCACGACATTAAAGGCCATCTGGCTGCAATAACAAGTTGTCTGTACATAGCGGCTGACGAATCTACAAGCCCGCTGAGCGACAAACAATCTAATTTCGTAAACCGGGCAGTTAGGCGGACCGCCCAGCTCACCGACTTTGTCAAGGAATTGTTAAATCTGACACAGATGAGGCTTAGCGGACGATTAAAAATGGAAGCTTTTTCTCTGCCTGATACTATATCCAAAGCCCTGGCCAGCGTTGCCACTAAAGCGAAGGAGAAATCGATTACCGTAACTTCCAATGTCGAACCGTCACTGGGCCAAATTGTCGGCGATGAGTTCTCTATAAATGAGATGATAACAAATCTGCTCTTTAACGCAGTCAAATACACCCCTGAGAACAAGACTGTCCATCTCGAGGCCAAAGACCAGGACGGTTCTGTTCGGATAGACATTGCCGACACAGGAATCGGCATACCTGCGGGTGAAGTTGGAAATGTATTTGACGAGTTTTTCAGAGCCACCAATGCCAAGAAAAGCGAAAAAGACGGTACAGGCCTGGGCCTTTTGATAGTAAAGCAGATAGTAGAAAGACATAGTGGCGAGATTTCTGTGCAAAGCCAGGAAGGTCAGGGAACCACATTCACTGTCACCTTGCCCAGAAGCAGCACCACGTCAGTCTGTTCGTGAACCCCGTTAGAAATCTTCGGCTTTCCCGATTAGGAATCTTAATTTCTAACGGGGCGGGCGGACAATTGGTGCGGCCTAACTATGAGACTGATAGCTCGCTATATGTTGGTTGTGCAGCCGGGGCACGCTGAAAATGTTGCTGCGGGATTCTTATGTTTTTCTGAAGGAAAATCTGTAAGGATTTACCCGAGATAGTTGTGTTTTCAAGACGGATGTGGTATTTTTATGGCGTATGTGGCTCAGCGATGTACGTGGGCGAATTCGGTGTGTGAAATATTGGTTTAAATTTTTTGAGGTAAACTATGGGAAAAGCAAAGATTTTGATTGCGGATGATGACCAGGATATTCGAGATTCATTGCAGACTATTTTGGAAGGCCGGCAGTATACGGTGGTTACGGCCGCCGACAAAACAGAAGGTATGGAAAAAATCAAGACCGAGAAACCGGATCTGATTATACTGGACGTTATGATGACCGCTTGGCAGGACGGCTTTGATATGGCCAGGGAATTGAAGAAAGACCCACAGTTCAAGGATATGCCTATCCTGATGCTGACAGGGATCAAAGACCAAACCGGCATAGATTTCAAATCAACGGCAGGCGACCCCACCTGGTGCCCTGTGGATGGATTCCTGGACAAACCCGTAGAACCCAACATTTTGCTGGCAGAGATAGAAAGGCTCCTGTCGAAGGAAACTTGAGGCCGAAACGGGTATGTCAAAAAGTGTCAGGTGACAACAGAAAAAAATTATCAAGTAGGGGCGGTTCGCGAACCGCCCCTACTATCGAGAGTCGGCCGAAAGAAACCTCTGTTGTACAGGCCGCCTGGGGAGACGATTGAGCCACGCACTGTAAGTAAAGAAGAACCAACATACTGCGGAAAACACTGTTTAGGAAAAGCACCATTGTCAGATTGTCTAACCGCACATTTCTGCCGCTACAAACAATTAAGAGTACTCCTTTTATAGCTGGCCCGGAGAACGTATCACGATATGTACCTTCAGCCAATCTTGAAAGAGTGGTTTTAATCCTACGCTGGACTTTTCAGCAGAATCCTGCTGTCCGCCACCACACATCCTTTCCCTCGGGGATAGACAATGAGTGGATTGATATCAAGCTCCGCAATCTCAGGGTGTTCAGTGACCATCTGAGAAAGCCGAAGGATGCAGTCTTTGATGGCATCGATATCACAGGGCCATGCGCCACGGGCTCCCTTGAGAATACCGTATGCCTTGATGGACCGTATCATGATCTCTGCACTGATCTCCCACATGGGAGCCAGCCGGAAAGTGACATCCTTCATGGATTCAACCAATGTCCCCCCAAGGCCGAACATACAGATTGGCCCAAACTTCGGGTCCCTGGCGGCCCCGAGGATGACTTCCACTCCACGCTTGGCCATCCTCTCTATGATGACACCATCGACTTTTGCCGAGGGATTAAACTTTTTTGCATTTTCAATGATCTCTTCAAAGGTCTTTCGCGCCTCCTCTTTCGTCTTGATTTTCAGCCGAACCCCTCCTGCATCAAATTTATGGACAATGTCTGCAGAAGAAATCTTCATGGCCAGCGGAAAGATAAAGTCCTCAACCGCTTCATCCACCTGCGATAAATCTCTGACCAGAACACTCTTTAAGACAGGGAACCCGTAACATTGAAGAATTTCATTTGCCTCTTTTTCAGACATGTAGTATCTGTCCTTGTCAGCGAGTTTCTTTTTTATGACCATAGTGGCAGTGTCGCGGTCCGCAGCCGCTCTCCGCGTCTTTCTCTTGTCGAGACGCAGCAGGTTTCCATAAAAGGCCATAGAGGCCATAGACCTCACTGCTGCCTCAGGAAAAGCGTAGTTGGGGATGCCGTGCTTTTCCAGATATTGAATGCCCTCGGAAACATCGACAATGCCCATGAACGAGCAGAGCACCGGTTTATCAATATCCTTTGCCACGTGTGGGACAATCTTCGCCGTCTCTAGAATATCGGTCATGGCCTGCGGGCTGAGTATCACGATGGCACCATCCACGTTTTCGTCCACAAGGATGTGGCGAATGGCGGCTTCGTAACGCTCGTGGGTGGCATCTCCAATCACATCCACAGGATTCTGGATACTGGCAGTTGGTGGAAGCTCTTGTTTCAATTTCTGTTTTGTTTCTTCGGAAAAAGTGGCAGTTTTCAGGTTGTGCCGAATGGCGGCATCGGTGGCCATAATGCCTGGTCCTCCGGCGTTGGTGATGATGGCGATGCGGTTGCCCTTCGGTATCGGCTGTTTGGCGAAAGCAATGGCACGGTTGAAAAGCTCATCGACACCCTCCACTCGCAGGATGCCGCTTTGGCAAAAAATAGCATCATATGCGTCATCGGACCCGACCATAGAACCGGTGTGAGATGCAGCCGCGCGAGCACCTTCTGCAGAACGTCCGGACTTGACGGCGAGCATAGGTTTGTGGGCCTGCCACGTAATCTCCCTTGCGGTTTCAAGAAACGCCCGACCATGAGTGATGTCCTCCAGATACATAAGAATTACATCCGTATCCGGGTCATCTTTGAGATAACCGAGAAGGTCTACCTCGTTTACATCGGCTTTGTTCCCGAAGCTGACGAATTTGGAGAATCCAATGCCCCTACCATCTGCATAATCGAGCACCGCTGTACAAAGGGCCCCGGACTGTGAAATGAAGGCAATGTTTCCAGCTTTTGGCATCTTCGTGGCGAAACTCGCATTCAGCCGGACCTTCTCATTGTTGTTGATGACCCCGAGGCAATTGGGCCCTACCAGCCGGATGCCGTATTTCCTAACGACTTCTTTCACGCAATTCTCCAGCTCTACTCCATGCCCGCCGACCTCCTTGAATCCGGCACTAATCACAATGGCTGCTTTGACCTGCTTTTGACCGGCTTCTTCCAATATAGAGCATACGATTTCGGCGGGAACTATGACGACTGCTAAGTCCACTTCATCGGGAATATCCATCAGCTTGGGATATGCCTTTACGCTTTGCACGGATTTAGCTTTCGGATTGACCGGATAAAGCACCCCTTCAAACCCGGAATCGAGGATATTGCGGAACACCGCAAGCCCTACACTACCAGTCCGGTTGGTCGCGCCCACCACAGCAACTGACGTGGGATTCATAATGGATTCAACGTTTTTTATCATGCTCTTCTCCCGGCAAATTACTTTGTGCTATGCAATAATTATAACTAACATTTCTCAGTTACAGCTTGCCCTTGGTAACGGGGGCCCTTGGGGCGGTGGGCACGTGTCTTTCGTGTAATCATGGTAATGATAATATGCGAAGAGGATTTTTTCCACATATTTTTCTAAGTCGATAGTACATCTGCCAAACACATTGGATTTCCTCTTTTAAATCCTCTTGTTTGCACGATAGGAGCTTCATAATTAAATTATTTTCCTTACTGGTCAATAGCTCCATTCGTATGCTAACCAATTCAGGAGTTGCCCCCCTTGTTTTTCGTAAGATTGTAAATGCTTCATTGTCATTCCTCCTCTTCAGAGACGAGGGACGAGGGACGATTTCTACCCTGACTTAATAAGAATCAGCTTCTTCTTCCACCCTGAACAGAAAACAGAAGACAGAAAACAGAAGACAGAAAACAGAAGACAGAAAACAGAAGAAAATCTGACCTCTGACTTCTAACGTTTTGCATAACTGACAGTGATTCTAATGGGGCCAGGCCAGGGGGAAGCTGTCCATTCTGGAGGCTGGGGCGACGTGGCCGTCTGCGAACGCGCAGTTCCCTTTGCCGGCGATGCGATTGCCGGTGGGGGCGTTATGGAAACCCGCAATGATATCGGTGAACGTGCCTATACCATCAGGGCCGGGTTTGACGTTCCATGCACTGCCCATTCGCTCCACCCAATTCGGTGCCTCGCTCGTCGGCCAAATGGGGAACAAGGCGGTGTCATTGAGGCCCTGCGTATTGAAACCGGATTCGGTAAAAGGGCCCTCGTCGGCAAATACAAACGTGTTGGCCGGGTCCTTGATGCTCATCAGCTTATGGACGAGTGGCTTACAGGGGCTGTCCTTGGGGCCGAGATACGCATTCTGGGTGTAGTTCATCCAAGGGTTGTAGTTTGTGACACCAGTGGCTATGTTGTCGTCGAAGTCGCTCTGGTTGTAACCGGATTTGGCAAGACGTCGGAAGGTCGGGCAGATAAGCGACCGCACATCAGCCAAGTATCCAAAGAAGGTGCTCCCATATTCCGGATGGTATTTCAGATTCACATCTTCATTGCACCAGCGACGATGGGTGCTGACATCCCCCGGCAAGAGACTGTTTGTGTAGAAGTAACAGCTCCGCGGTCCGGGGAATCCGTCGTCATACTCCTGGGCGTACATTTGAACTGCCAGCGTGAAACCTTTGAGGTTTCCCTGACACGCCGCAGATTGGGCCTGTTCCTTTGCCTTTCGCAGTGCCGGCATCAATATCGCCATCAGAACGGCAATTACGGCAATAACAACGAGAAGTTCTATAAGAGTGAACGCTCTCCGCAGTCCTAGGGACTCCTTTCGGAGGACGCCTTGTGGCGGTGGTTTGCTCATGGCTTTTTTCTCCTCAGGCTCGTGCTTCGTAGCGACTCGTGCTTCGTAGCGACTCGTGCTTCGCAGCGAAGCGCTGCTTCGCAGAGTAGTAGCTACGCTACGTAGCACGAGGCCCACTATATGGTTTATTACTCCATTCTATATTACGTTGGTACGCAATTCCAGTGGAAAATCTGAGCTTTATTTTGAGTAAGAGGTTCCCGACTTGCTATGTTTAGTATTTGGACGACCCTGGAACCCCGCACCAATTGTCCGCCCCGCTTCAAGTACAAACTGGCCGGGCAAACAAAAGTAGTCCTATGGGGTACGTATCTGAACAAAACTGTCGCGTTTTGGTGCCCGAAATCAGAAGTCAGAAGTCAGAAGTCAGATTTTCTTCTGTTTTCTGTCTTTTGTTAATGACGGTCAGCTTTTCTAAGTTTTATAGAAATCGCCGGGCGGAATCATGGACAGCGGGCCTGCAGGTCATTTCAAGCGATCCGCCGCAAGGCGTCCTGCGGAGAGCATTCCAAGTAGGCTGCGGACTATTTTTGGGGCCGCCTGGATTTCGACACAATTAGTCCCCAGCCAGGTCTCGTAACCTCCCAGCTCGTGCTGCCTGACCGTTGGCAAATACCCGTAAGTGCCATTGGCATGTGAAATAGTAAAGGTTTGGTCAAATGGGCTTTTTTTCTTCAACTCCAACCCGATCTCAACGAAGACCTCGAACCCAATGGCGCACACACCAAGGTCACCTATGCGGAAGGTCTGTAGAAGCACCGAGACCTCATCGGGTGACTCATGCATCTGGAGGGTGCGCCTGGCGTACACCTTCTCACGTTTGTGATATGGCTTAGCATCGTCCGGCTTCTCCAGCACTCTGCGAGCGTAAGCTAACTGTTGCTCGCTGGGCTTGCGAACCGCAAGAGTCAGTTCCTTTTGCATCGCACCCAGCTCGACCCAATCGTGAAACTCAATCTCTTTGTGCGCCTTGTGCACGGCCTTGGCCACGAGGTCGGCAACCTGACGCATCTTTTCATAGGGAGGCGGGCGTCTCTGGGGCTTCTTTAGCCAGTTGATATTGTTGATATCACCACTTGCCCCGTTGGACATGATTCCAACAAAAGGAGGTTCGAGCCGGTCGGCACCAAGTAATTGCTCGATTCGTTCGGCGAAGACACCGAAATAGTCGGCAGAAATCACGCCTTGCGCACCCGGGCCTACATAGTGCAATGAATAGTTTGCCAAAAGCGCAATAGGCCGGCCGTCAACCGACTGCACGGACAGAAACGCGACTTCCGGATCGGTGGGACCCGCTGCCTTGAGAATGTTCGGATTGCCACGGCCTGGATTCATGACGACCTTGTCTTCGCCGCCGAAAGGATTTGGCACCGGTGTGCCGGGCTTCATAAAACAGCGCCGGTTGAAGACCTGCGTGGGCTCCTGGCCGACGCCCCAGCCGATTCGAGCTGGTTCCAGGTTGTTTACAGCCCGGCGGACACCATCGGCAATCCGCATCACGAGAAACCGCTGGTAGTCGTTCAATTCTTGATATTGTATGAGACGATTCGGACCCCTTGCACTGATAGAAGAGTGCGTATGAACGGCCGAGGCCATCACATTCTCCGGCGGGATGCCCGTCTTCTCGTGAATGATTTGCTTCGCTGCATCGTAGACCTCGCGCGCGATGCCCAGGTTGTCGCACACTACAAATACCAGTCGGGTTTTGCCATCGTCAAGGACCAGACATTTGGCATACAATTCATCGTGCACATGCTTACCCGGCGGTGAAGCCCAACCACCCACAACAGGCTTATCGAGAGGCGGCGTAATGTTGCTGGCAGCAGCACCGGCCCTAAAAGTGCGCAGGTGGCTGACCGGGCTTCTTGATTTTGGCTCGCCCATGGCCCCCAGAGTCACCGAGCTGACCGTCATTAACAGAAGACAGAAAACCGTCCACAGGATGCCTTGCGGCAAAGACAGAAAACAGTCCACAGGATGCCTTACGGCAAAGAAAATCTGACCTCTGACCTCTGACTTCTGACTTCGAATCTTGACCCTTGAACAGTTCATTATTTGACACCTCCTTTATTCTGTTTTCTTGCAGCTTATTCTAATTCTTGAAAGACTATTATAGCAACAATATTTTCTCTTTATAATTGTCCCAAAGGTTCTCCTGCAATCTTTGGGACAAGTATCTACGGAATAATTGGTTCACGATGTGGGCCTGCTTTGCTATAATATAATGTCGGGCCGGCAGCAAGCGCGCGTAACTAAAAGACTGATTTTTTGCGGTCGCCACGGCGCCCAGCCGGGGACGAAACGAAATGACCAAAACCAAGATAACGGGATTTACCCACCACGCGTATGGCGGGTTTACATTGATAGAATTGTTGGTTGTAATCTCGGTCATTGCGCTTTTGATGGCCATCCTCTTTCCCGTTCTGCAAAAGGCCAGGGACGCTGGGAAACGGACACTGTGCTCAAGCAACTGCCGCCAAACAGGTCTTGGGCTTCATATGTACGCAGAAGACCACGACGGGAAAATGGTTCCGCTTACGAACACCGCAGGAAAGGCGATGCCTCCCAACCAAATGCAGGCTTGGATGGCCGTTCTTGCCTATACACCCACCGCCAAGGTCGGCGATAAGTACAAGCCACTGCATCTGGCGGTACTCAATGAATCCCGCCTCGTTGAGAATCCCGAAGTCTTCTATTGTCCGGCGCAGCCACGGGTCAGAGAATATCCTATTCCTTACTACTATGATTTCTATACCGGTCACGGCAGCTATCAATGGGGCTCTCAGGTCCCGAGTATTCCGGGATTGTCCGGCCACGTATTTGTCCGCACCTCCTACAACTACTGGACTGGCGGGAAAAAGCGGCTTGACGAAGCCGCCCGTAAACCCGTCATGGTTGACAACCTCCAGGAGTGGGAAGTCATTCCGCATCGCAGAGGCTCTTCAGCACCTCAGGGTGTAAGCGCACTGTTCGGGGACGGCCACGTGAGCTTCTGCATCGGCGAGGATATCTTCGACAAGGATTTGTGGCCACTCCAGCCCGGGTGGTATAACGGGCCGGGCGACAACCGGGCCGTCTTTGAGGAGATTCTGCGGAGGATTGAGCAGAGCCATCAGTAGTAGTCGAGCCGGGTAATCGCGCGATATTATTCAGTTGACGGCGCAGAGTTTCTTTAGTAAAATAAGGCAGACTATCCCGAAGGACCTTACGTATGAGCCGAACGGGAGCTGGCCTCTTGCTGAGCGAGCCTTCGCTGCTGGCCGACCACGTTAGAAGCAAGGCGTAAATTTCTAACGCCGTGGAGGCGGCGATAAGAAAAAAAGAAAGCTAAGAGGACAACAAAGTAGAGACCTTTAACGTATACTCTAACAAGAAGGTGAAGTGCTCATGAAGAAAAAAAGCCGATTTCCTACAATATTTGCCTGTCTTCTGGCAATTGTCTCGGTCTCTTTGGCGGCGGCAGCTCAGCGGACGGCACAAATTGGCGGGCAGGCCATGCAGATCCTGAACGCTGCAGGCGTTACCGGTGGGCTCGTGGTCCACCTCGGCTGCGCTGATGGGAGGCTGACGGCCGCACTGCACGCCAATGACCGCTACCTGGTTCACGGCCTGGACGCCGATGCCGACAACATTGAAAAAGCCCGCGACCATATTCGCTCCCTTGGTCTCTATGGCAAGGTATCGGTAGAGCTGTTTGCAAGCAACCGGCTGCCGTACACCGACAATCTTGTTAATCTCATAGTGTCTGAGGACCTCGGTAGAGTTTCTATGCGCGAAGTGATGCGCGTGCTGTGTCCCAACGGCGTAGCGTATGTCAAGAAAGGCCGGACATGGACCAGGACCGTCAAGCCGCGGCCCAAAAACATCGACGAGTGGACACACTTCCTCCACGATGCGAGCAACAATGCCGTTGCGAATGATTCGGTCGTGGGGCTGCCATATCACGTCCAGTGGGTTGGCGGGCCGAAATGGGCCAGAAGTCACGACCATCTTGCCAGTGTCAGCGTCGTCGTCTCGTCCGGCGGGCGCATCTTCTACATTGTTGACGAGGCCCAGACCGCTTCGGTCGCATTGTCGGCCAAGTGGTTCCTCGTGGCGCGGGATGCATTCAATGGCGTGGTTTTGTGGAAGCGGCCGGTCGGGCCCTGGGAAGGACATCTAAGGGGTTTTCGCAGCGGCCCCGCTGAGCTGCCGCGAAGGCTCGTTGCCGTCAACGACCGCGTGTACGTTACCCTCGGTTACGGCAAGCCGACGACCGTTCTCAATGCAGCGACAGGCAAAACCATCAAGACCTATGACCGAACCGAAGGCACGCTCGAGATAGTGTGTCACGACGGCGTGCTCTTCCTCGTGGTAGGAGAGTCTGCACGACAGAAAACCTCAGCGTCTACCGCTGGCGGCAAGAGCCTGGGGCAGTGGAGTTGGTGGCCTATATACGCCGGGACAGTGCAAAGCAAACGCATCTTGGCGATAAAGAGCAAGACCGGTGACGTTTTATGGAAAAAATCCGACAGCGACACGGCTGAGCTGATGCCTTTGACCCTTGCCGTTTCCGATGGTCGCGTTTTCTTCCAGAACGCCGACGACGTAATCTGCCTGGATGCCAAATCCGGCCGCGAGCTTTGGCGCGCCCCTCGGCCTATCAGCCTCAACCGCTTAGGATGGTCAACGCCCACGCTCGTGGTCCACGATGGTGTTGTGTTGTCCGCCGACCGTGCCGTCTCTGCTCAGGACCAAAATGAGCCTGCAGGCCCGAGAAAGGTCCAATGGATCGTAAACAGCAAGGGCGGCGACGCACCTGTTGGCCAGATGATTGCATTTTCGGCAAAGACCGGCCGGAGGTTATGGAGTTGCCCGTGCCGTGAAACTTATAACGCCCCGGTAGATGTTCTTGTAACCGGCGGACTTGTTTGGACCGGAGACCTCGTGCGTGCACGCGATCCGGGCATCACTGTGGCGCGTGCTCTGAAAACGGGCGAAATCAAGAAGCAGCGCCCGCCGGACAGCGAGTTCTTCACACCCGGAATGGGCCATCATCGCTGCTACAGAAACAAGGCGACCAACCGCTATCTTCTACTCGGCAGGGCGGGAGTTGAGTTCATCGAGCTCGGGTCCGGAAAAGCCATCCCAAATCATTGGGTTCGCGGTGGCTGTCAGTATGGGATTATGCCGTGTAACGGCCTTCTCTACGCGCCGTCTCATTCATGTGCCTGTTTTATCACGGCCAAGCTCAGCGGCTTTAATGCACTGGCCCCGGCCCGGGACTCAAAAGCCCAGCGTCCGGGGTCCCGAGCGCGGCTTGAGCGTGGTCCTGCATATACAAAAGACAGAAGACAGAAAACAGAAGACAGAAGTGCCGACGATTGGCCGACATATCGCCACGATGCGGCCCGCAGCGGCTGCACGAAATCGACCGTTCCGGCGGCTCTGAGACGAACATGGCAAGCCCAGCTTAGCGGCAGGCTCACCAGTCCCGTAGTTGCCGACGGAAAGCTTTTCGTAGCATCGGTGGACATGCACACTGTCCACGCCCTCGATGCAAACAACGGCAGAGCGCTTTGGAGTTACACGGCTGGAGGCCGGGTGGATTCACCACCCACGATTTACAGAGGACTGGTGCTTTTCGGGTCCGCGGACGGCTGGGTCTATTGTCTTGCCGCCGCTGACGGCGGGCTCGTTTGGCGTTTTCGAGCCGCACCCGAAGACCGGCGGGTGGTCGCCTACGGACAATTGGAATCGGCCTGGCCCGTCCACGGCAGTGTGCTCGTAAAGGACGACCTCGCATATTTCGCCGCGGGAAGATCGTCCTATCTCGACGGCGGCATCTACCTGTATCGGCTCGACCCGAAAACGGGCAGGAAGCTATCGGCGGCCAAGGGCCGCTCTGATCCTGTCCAGGGCTTTGCCCTGGCGTGCATTAACAGTCGCGACCCGAAGACCGGGGCCGAGCCGAAAGGAATAATCCGGGGCACCAACATGCCGGGGGCGCTTCCGGATGTTCTCTCAAGTGACGGCAAGTCCGTTTACATGCGACATATGAGATTCGACCGCAACTGCGTCGAGCAGGAACAAACCGTGCCACACCTGTACAGCTCGGTCGGCTTTCTCGATGATTCCTGGTGGCACCGGACGTACTGGATCGTTGGAACAAAGATGAACTCCGGCTACGGCGGATGGCCGACCATCGGCAACGTCGTGCCGTCAGGCCGGCTGCTGGTGCTCGACGACTCGAACATCTATGGATTCGGACGAAACGAGTACGGCACGCACGGCAGCCACATAGGCCTGGGCAAGACGCACTTTCGCCTTTTCGCCGCCAGCCGAAAACCTCTGAGCGTTGAGAAACCGGCAGACAAGAAGAAGCGGCGCCGAGCTCCAGCCAAGTCCACGGTCAAGTATCACTGGTCTCGGCAGGCACCGCTGGTCGTCCGGGCGATGGTCCTCGCGGACACGACGCTGTTCCTGGCAGGCATACCGGACTCCGGTAGTGACCGAGCTGATGCTCTCGCAGCATTCGAGGGGGCGGCCCAGGCAGACAGGGGCGCTGTCCTGTACGCCGTATCAACGGCCGATGGCAGGAAACTCGCCGAATACGAGCTGGATTCACCGCCGGTCTTCGACGGCATGGCCGCGGCGAACGGTCGGCTGTATCTTGTGAGCAACGACGGCAAGATTATCTGTTTTGGAGCGAACCAATAGTGGAGTATACAGATATGAAACGACACTACACTACAATAATACTAATGGGCCTTCTCGTTTTGGCCGCCTGCCCGGCGTCTGCCTGTCTCGTGCCGGTTTTTCGCTACGCCATGGAAAGATGGACCCCGGATTATTATGAGGCGGTCTTAATCCACCGGGGCCAGGTGTCAGAGAACCAGAAGGGGCTTTTGGACCAGTTGCGGCAGGCAGCGGATTGGAATGGGCAGGCTCCCCTGAATCTGCGCCTTTCTGAATTAGACATCGCCGCACTCACGGACGATAAAGTTAAGAGCCTGTTGCGTGGAGAGCTCCCGGAGACACTGCCGGCTCTTGCTTTCTGGTATCCCGGGCGAAGGGGTTGGACACCACCTGTTTGGATGGGTGAGCTCACGTCATCAACGGTGGCGGCGTTGGTTCAGTCCCCGGTGCGTCGCCAGTTGGCTCAGCATTTGATTGAAGGCCAGTCGGCAGTATGGGTTTTCGTTGAATCAGGTGACGCTGACAAGGACAAAGCAGCGCGGCAGCTGCTCGGCCGGGAGCTGGAAGCGGCGACTCAGGAGTTGAAGGAGATGGCTCCGCCACCGATTGATGAGTTCGCGGGGCCTGAACTGTCGTACGAATTTTCGATTTTGGCTCTATCGCGCGTTGACCCCAAGGAGCAGATGCTCCTGGTCATGTTGTTGAACAGCGAGCCGGATCTTCACGAATACGCAGATGAGCCCATGGCGTTCCCCGTGTTTGGGCGGGGTCGCGTCCTTTGCGCGCTCGTGGGGGCGGGTATTCGCGCCGATAACATTCGAGAAATCGCCGCTTTTTTGACCGGACCCTGCGGCTGCCAAATCAAAGCAATGAATCCGGGTATTGACTTGCTTATGGCCGCGAACTGGGACGCGGCGGTGATGGAATTCTACGAGACGGACTACCTGCTACCGGAACTTACCGGTGTGATGCCAGAGGCGCCGGCCATAACTGAGGACACAAATGCTGTGACGCCCGCGGACACAAAGGCTGTGACGGCCGCGGATACAAACGCTGTGACGACCGCGGACACAAATCTTGTGAAACCCGCGGACGCAAATCCTGTGAAACCCGGAGCCCAAGAGCAAAAGCTCCGTGGATTAGGTGTTATGGCAACAACGACTGTGATGCTCGTGGTCATCGGCCTGGTGGTTGCTTTGGGAACTCTGGCTGTGAGTTGGCGCCGGAGGGCACAGCTATGACGATTTGGAAGTTGGTGATAAGCGAAATCCGGCATCGCAAGATGAACTTTGCGCTGGGTGTGCTATCCGTGATGGTGGCAAGCGCTTCGTTCATCGGCTCTGTCACACTCTTACGAATCCATGATTTGCGAACGGGCCGGATACTTGGCCAAAAAGAGGCCGAGCTGGCCGAAAGAATGACTCAGCTTAAGGACGACACCCGCAAGGCCATGCTGAAACTCGGTTTTAATGTTGTCATTCTGCCCAAAGACCAAAATCTGGCTGACTGGTATTCGGACGACTACGCATCGAAGTACATGTCCGAAGATTATGTGCATCGTCTTGCGGATTCCGGCATCGTTACGGTTCGCCATTTTCTTCCCAGTCTGCAGCAGAAAATCGAATGGCCCGAACGAAAGCGCAAGATTATCCTCGTAGGTGCTCGCGGTGAAGTCCCCAATTTACACAAGAACCCGGTCAAACCGATGGTGCAGCCGGTGCCGCCCGGAACCATTAGTCTGGGACATGAGCTACATCGGAGCCTGGAACTGAAAGTTGGCGACAAGGTTGAGTTGATGGGGCAGCAGTTCGTCGTGCAGGCGTGCCACAAGGAACGCGGGAACAAGGACGACATCACAGCCTGGATATACCTGGCAGAAGCTCAGGAACTGCTGGACAAGCCCGGGCGTATCAACGCCATCTTG
>JAUXAL010000124.1 GCA_030619925.1 Phycisphaerae bacterium
AAAGCCCGATGCCTGCGTTGTCAGCCAAAAACGTTCTCAACGTGGAGAAAACCACTTCTGGCGAGCATTTTTGGCCTGCCGCCTTGGCCTCGAACTTTTCGCTCGGCCTCATAACGACCCGGTTATTCGGATAAGCTCTTAGTCAAACGCTCTCTGGCTACTCCGTCGTGCAGCCGTTCCGGCCCAAGCAGACGCTTTATCGCAAATCTTTTCCCCTTCGGAGTCTGACTAACTCGATGCTCGATACTCGACGAGAATCAAGAATCAAGAATCAAGAATCGAGAATCACCATCTTGGCAGAATTCGCTTCCAGTCGGGATAGATATGTTTGCGCATTTGGGCCTCATCATCCCGTTTGCGATATGGGCATTTTTCATAACGTTCACGACCACGAGCCAGCTGGTCATAATCCAGCTCCACTCCCAATCCGGGTTTATCAGGAATCTTGACACAACCATTGACTATAGAGACGCGTCCGCCTTCCACCACTTCATCTTGTTCCGACTGCCAGGGATAATGGGTGTCACAAGCATAAGTCAAATGAGGTGTCGCGGCGGCCACGTGCGCCATTCCCATCAAGGACACGCCCAAATGACTGTTCGAATGCATCGATAATCCGATGCCAAAGACCTTACAAAGATTCGCCAAATGCTGTACCTGCCGCATGCCACCCCAATAATGATGGTCACACAGAATAATCTGCACAGCGTCCAATTCGATGGAGCGAGGGATATCCCCGAACGAAGTGACCGCCACATTGGTGGCCAGCGGTGTCATAATTCCCTCGGCGACTAACCGTCGTCTTACCTCTGCCATATTGTCCAAACCAGCGGTTGGGTCTTCTAAATATCCCCCACCAGAAAGCTCCTCGGCCAACGCTTTGCCTACGCGCAAGGATGTTTCAACGGTCCATGCAGAATTTGGATCGATGCGCAAAGGGACTTCAGGCCCAAGCTCCTGACGGAGCAATTTGATGGTCTCAATTTCCAGGTCCGGTTCCAGCACACCGCCTTTGAATTTGACCGAGCCGAATCCGTATTTGCTCACCATCTGTTTGGCCTGCTGCACCAGGGCTTCCGGCGTCAGGGCTTCTCCGTATTCATCTTCGCGAACATCGTCGCCTTCACCTCCCCCTCCGGCATGTTTGTAGAACGGATAAGCGGAAAACGCAACTTCATCCCTGACACGACCGCCAATCAGGTCACATACCGGCTGACCCACGGATTTTCCGATTAAATCGAGACACCCAACTTCAATGGCCGCGTATGTGCGGGTAGTTGCGTCAAGGGGATTCTCTCCAGGCACAAGATATGTCTGAGAACGCTCGAAGCCTGCTCCCTGTCCTTCCACCATGGGTGAGAGAAAGCCGGTTAAACGGTATGAATCGGCACCAACGATTTGCGGCCGCAACTGTCTTAGGGCCTGAGCCGGAGCCTGGCCGCCATACGTCTCGGAAATGCCAACAATGCCGTCTTCGCTTTGGAGTTCCAGAATAGTCCGCAACGCGTAGGGGGCGTGCAAGCCATACGAACTGCGCAGCGGCGGATCCGCAATGGCAATAGAATGAATCCGCATATCTACTATTTTCATGCTAAGCTCCATTATCTGTTGAAGGCTCGTACTTCGCAGCGAAGCGCTGCTTCGCAGAGTAGTATCAGTATCCCCTTTCTACGTCACGGAATCACTCTACACCAAAGGCAATAAACGTGCAAATATCATAATCACGAGCAGGCCAACGATTCCCATCAACGTCATCATCGTCGAGCAGGTTTTCAACGTTTCGCCTTCCGTCATACCGGACATCTTGCATATCACCCAGAAACCACTGTCATTCATCCAGGGAATAAGTTTTGACCCACATCCGATGACCAGTGCCAGATAGAGTGGATGGAATCCCATCTGTCCGGTACCGGCCAGACCACCGAGAATGCCGACCGCAGTTATCATGGCGACCGTTGCGGAACCCTGAGCCGTTCGGACAATGGCAGTCACACAAAATGCCAAAGGAAGCACAGCTATGTGATAAGAAGTCGCCAGCTCCTGGATGCGATAACCGATGCCGGTCTGCTGCAGGATACCGCCAAAGGCACCACCGGCAGATGTGATAAGAATGATTAACCCACCACTCGAGAGCGCATTCTGAAGGAACGCTGTGATGTTCTTCTTCTGGTCTCGATTCCGCCATGCAAAAGTCACCAAAGCAATTGCAGCCGAAATTGTAAGGGCCACATTAGGATTGCCTACATTGTCAATCAGCACGGCGATGCTTCGCCACCATGGAGTCGTTATTATGGGAGATTGTGTCTTCACCCAGGAGTCGAAAAATGTCCCTCCGGCAATCAAAATAACGGGGAGAACGATGGGTAGTATCGAAAGCCAAAAGGGTGGTAGGGTCGCTTCATCTTTTTCTGTCATACTTCTTAGATCGGCAATAGAAGTATCGGCCGTGTCTCTGACAGGTATCGGCCATTTTCGGTTTGCCCATAGCGCATAAAGATAACCGGCGCTTACAGTAAAGAGGCCGACGACGATTCCCCCTATAATCATGAGTCCTATGTTTACAGAAAGCTCACCCGCAACGAACAAGGGACCGGGCGTCGGTGGTACGAGAGAATGGGTCATGGTTGCTCCTGCTACAATGGCCATAATGAAGAGACCGTAATTGCGGCCTACCCTGATTCCCATGGCCTTACCCAGCGGTATCATCAGATAGAAAACCGTATCGAAAAAGACAGGCATTCCCAGCAGAAAACCGCTGCCTAAGAATGCGCCTGGCGCGCGTTTTTCCCCCAGCCATTTTAGCAGAGACCGAACGATTCGCTCTGCAGCTCCACTTTCAAGTAAGAACTTCCCGATGATGGAGGCCATGGCAATTAAAATCCCAATCTTCGCACAGGTACGGCCGAATCCCCGGGCCACACGTTCGCCCACGGAAGACTCCATCAGGGCAGTGGTTTCCTTTACTGTCATCTCTTTTTCATTGGCATACTTCTCCAATGCAGCTGATGTGGTAAGACTTCCGACAATCAGCGCTCCAAGTATCAACGCCAGGAATGCGTGCAGACGCAACGCTAAAATGCCGCCGAGGACCACAATCATCCCGATGAACATAAGCCACAACGGATCAATCATTCTGCTCTCCTTTCACCCATTTTACGCTGTGATCCCCGGTAACCGCAATGGTTTCAGGGGGAGACTCCAAACGGAAAACCGACCAGGGTCCCGGTACGAATGGATACTTCTCTATCACGCGTTCATCAATGTCAATTCCCAGGCCGGGTCCTTCGGGCACCACAAGACAGCCCTGCTCAATTTCCAGCGGTTCGGTCAGAATTTCATCCGACAGTGGAAACGGATACATCCCCGCGTGCCCCTGGTTCGAATAGCACGGGTATTCCAGCCACTCAACCACATCTTCCGGCCAGCATATCCCCACATGTGCCGCAGCCAGCACTTCGAGGGCCGTTCCCCAACTGTGAAACGCAAACTTCAATCTGTGCCGCTGAACACCTTCAAAGATTCGCTGCGCCATGGCAAATCCGCCCTGGCAGAGCACATCCATCTGAATATAGTCAACGGCTTCGGAATCAATCAAATCCTGAAAACCTGAGATATCTGGCTCGTGCTCTCCGGCGGCTAACTTAACATTCAACTGACTTCGCAATTTGCGATAAGCCTCATGCTTCTCCGGAGGCAGCGGTTCTTCCAGCCAAACCGGATTATACGGCGCCATATCATTCGCCAGCCGTTCAATTTGTTCGAAGGAATAGCTGCGGTCGCCCATTCGCCACCAGGTATGTGCATCAACCATGAGGCCCATCTGCGGCCCTACAGCCTGCCGCATCAATTCTACAGTTTTTAAGTCATCCTCCGGGCCGATCCCCGGCCGCATTTTATATGCCGCAAATCCCATAGCCGTAACAGCCGCCGCCTCTTCGGCATACTTTTCAGGAGGCATATACATACCGGCGCTGCCATAAAGTTTAATGCGGTCGCGCGAACGTCCACCCAACAGCTCGGAGACTGCACAGCCTTCGTACCGACCAGCCAAATCAATCAATGCGATTTCCACGGCATGATATGTCTTTACTGTTTCCGGGTCGGATTGGAATGTAAAAGAATTCCATTGACGCGGATCCTTACCGGTGAGAAATAATCGTATTTCTGTATTAATTTCCTTCCGGGCGCGCTGATGTGCCGGACCGGGAGCGTAACCTGTCAAGCCGGTATCGGTTGATACGCGAATGAGCATGGCATCTCGCTTGAGGATGGTGCGTTCGCCGCCCCAAAAGGGGAGTTTTCGGGGTTCAGGCATTTGATAAGACATTAAGAAAGATTCTACATGGGTGATTTTCACCTGCTACTCCTTTCCGACATTCGAGAGCTCCTGCAAGAAAAGCGCCAGGGCCGAATGATCCAAGTCCCCGTTGCCCTGAGCAATAATTGCGTCCATTTGAGATGCCACTTGAGCGGTCCCGGGTAATGGAACCGAAAATGTTCGTCCGGTCTGCAGGGCGATATTCATATCCTTTCGGTGCAATTTGATCTTGAACCCGGGCTGAAAATTGCCTTCGAGGATACGTTTGCCATGCAGGTCCAGGATTCGGCTCTGGGCAAAACCGCCAAGCAGGGCATCACGCACCTTTTCGATATCTACCCCGGCCTTCTTGGCCAGTGTCATTGCCTCTGCCACCGCCTGAATTGTCATTCCAACAATGATTTGGTTGCACGCCTTGGTCACCTGACCGGCGCCGGCATCTCCAATATGCACGATGTTCTTGCCCATCACCTGAAAAAGCGGAAGCGCCCGCTCGAAGGCCGCTTTCGTTCCTCCGACCATGATTGATAAAGTGCCGGCTTTGGCGCCAACGTCGCCGCCGGATACAGGGGCATCTAAAGCATCGACGTCTTTTTCTGAAAGCACTTTACTTATTTTTTCCGATGTGGCCGGGGCGATAGTAGACATATCAATGAACAGCATCCCTCCGCGAATCCCTTCTAAAACGCCGTCAGGTCCAAAGACCACTGCTTCGACCTCCGGTGAATCCGGTAACATGGTAATGACCACATCACTTTGTTCGGCGACTGCCCCGGCCGAACCGGCGCTGTCAGCGCCTTGCTGTGCGAGTTCGTCCACAGGCCGGCGATTCAAATCATGCACCGTCACCGCGTAGCCTGCTTTCAGCAGGTTCAAAGCCATGGGTTTTCCCATAATGCCGACGCCAATAAATCCGATTCTTTCCATAATTCAGCTCCTTTTGGTTAGAAGTCAGAGGTCAGATTTCTGTCTTCTGTTTTCTGTCTTCTGTTTTCTGTCTTCTGTTTTCTCAAATCACTCAAAGTATCCACCATATTCCGGGCGCCGGAGGTTACAAATGTAGCATCAGCTCCACAGGCGATAAAGCGAAAGCCCAGGTCGTGATATTTATTAAATTCTTCTGGGCTGCGCATCAGGACCCCGGTCGCCTTGCCAGCGGTTTTAGCTGCTGCCGCTGTGGTTTTCAAGGCATCGATGAATCGAGGATGATCAAACTGCCCGAAAATTCCCAATGCCATCGATAAGTCAGATGGCCCTACAAAGAGCAAATCGATGCCATCAATTGCTGCGATGTCATCGAGACTATTAAGAATTTCCTCGCTCTCGACCTGTACAATGCCGACAAGGGTATCTTTGCTGCTCGCGAAATAATCTTTAGAGTTCGCACCAAAATTTGTCGCTCGCACCATGTACGCCACACCGCGAACACCTTCCGGCTGATACCGCATGGCGTTAGCCGCCCGTTGCGCTTCTTCAAGGTTGTTGATCCGTGGACACATGATACCCTCGGCCCCCAAATCGAGGATGCGACCAAAGCGCTGCCGTTCGTAAGACTCCACGCGAACCACCGGCGCCGCCGGAGTATGCTCCAGCGCCTGCAGCTGATGCAGCACATCTTTTTCTGTTCCGGCTCCATGTTCCAAATCGATGAGCACCCAATCAAAGCCAGCCATCCCCACAATTTCGGCAGTTACCGATGAGCCCAGATTGAGCCAACATCCAATCAGCGTTTCACCGTTACGAATTCGTTTTTTAAGATTTTTCATTTATTCTACCCCTGGAATTACTGGTAAAAGACCAATCCGTTCTCCGTAGTAGTCCTACTACGAAGGATGAATAACGGTCGTTAGCTTCACGTTTAATCCACAGGACGCCTTACGGTGGAATCCGGAATGCGTATTGCCCGGTTCAGCCGCACTTGTGGACTGATTATACTGCTTCGGACTATCGAGGGAAAGCTAATAAGTCATCACGAAACGCCCAGCCCATGACTCGCCAACTCGGCTCGGCGAAGCTACGCCGGAGCAGGCCGGTCGTTCCATACTCGTACCCGTTTTCACGAGTAACACGAGTACGGGTATCAGGGTGGTGGCAGAGGGCATTGGTGCCCCTGCACGACGCCTGTCTGAATTTTTTGAAGTTTCCGCAATGGGCGCATGAGCCCTTGTGGGTATAATAGTGATCAGGGCACAAAAAGCATGGTAGGCCTATTAACCAGACGAGATTTTTTGAAATACGCGGCATGGTTTGCAGCAGACACTGCTTTGTCAGCCACTGCATGCGGAGCAGCAGTATCTTCCATACGCCCCAATTTTGTCTTTATCCTCGTCGACGACCTCGGCTGGGCGGATGTGGGATGTTATGGCAGCGACCTGCACGAGACGCCCAATATCGATAGGCTGGCCCGGCAAGGCATGCGGTTTACCGATGCCTACGCTGCGGCACCCGTTTGCACACCGACGCGTGCTTCGATTATGACGGGCAAGTACCCGGCCCGGTTGCACATGACCATCTGGTACGAAAGCTCGGCAAATCCACCACGCGGACGAAAGCTTATCCCACCTGTAACGCAGGGCAACTTGCCCCATGAGCAGGTCACCATAGCCGAGGTGCTCAAGAAGGCCGGCTACTTCACCGCCCACGTGGGCAAGTGGCACCTTGGTGACGCTGCACACTACCCCCAGACGCAGGGCTTCGACGTCAATATCGGTGGAACTTTCTGGGGTGCTCCGACCACGTTCTTCTATCCGTACAGCGGCTCAAGCAGGTGGGGCAAGGAGTTCCGATATGTGCCGCACCTCGAATTTGGCAGCGAAGGCGAGTACTTAACCGACCGCTTAACCGACGAGGCGCTTCGGGTTCTCGATAAGGTAAAAGACAAACCGTTCTTCCTCAACCTTTGCTACCACACCGTCCACACACCAATCGAGGGCAAACCCCAGCTGGTCGAGCACTACAAAAAGAAGGTCAGGCCTGGTATGCATCATCAGAACTACGAATACGCTGCAATGGTCCACAGTCTCGATGAAAACATTGGCCGCATCCTGGCTAAGCTCGGCGAACTCGGCGTCGCCGACCGCACTGTGGTCATCTTCTTCTCCGACAATGGCGGTTTCATCAACAAGGACAGGGCAAAGAGCGTAACCAACAACTACCCGCTGCGCTCCGGCAAGGGGTCGCTATACGAAGGCGGCACCCGTGTACCGCTGATTGTTCGATGGCCCGGCGTTACTAAAGCCGGCAGCGTCTGCGGCCAACCGGTTAGCTCGATCGATTTCTATCCGACCATCCTCGAGATAACCGATGCTACTCTGCGAAGTAGCTCGCTACGAAGCACGAGTCTGGGCGGCGACCCAAAGCACAACGCCGATATGGACGGCCTCACTCTCGTGCCTCTGTTAAAAAACCCAACTGCCAGGCTGAAACGTAAAGCCCTTTACTGGCACTACCCTCACTATTACGCCACGACCAGTCCGGCAAGTTCGATTCGCCAGAACGACTGGAAGCTAATAGAGTATTTCGAGGATAAGCGCGTCGAGCTATATAACCTTAAGAAGGACATTGGTGAGGAGAACAACCTTGCGGAAACAATGCCCGAAAAGGCCGAGGAGCTCCGCAAGCGTCTTGGCGCCTGGCGCAAGGCTATAGATGCCCAGATGCCCACACCGAATCCCAAATACAGCTCCAAGGTTAGAAAATAGGATAATAGACATAAGACTGAGATACGCCTGATATTTATTGGGTTCCTATTTTGCGACACATTGGAGGCTCTTCCTAATTCTTTTTCCAACTTATCCATTCTGATTCTATTCCATTATCTTGCGCAATTCTTCCAGTATGCGATTCTGTTTTACCCCTTTGGGGGCAGGTAAAATTGGGTTTGTTTGGCTTTGTTTTCATTGACTGGCGAATGCACAAATATTTTCATATACCTCTGTGTAATAGATGTTTACGTCCATTTTGGCT
>JAUXAL010000079.1 GCA_030619925.1 Phycisphaerae bacterium
GCGGAAACAGTATTTGTCATTCCCGCGGAAGCGGGAATCCAGCTTTTTCGCTCTGGACCCCTGCTTTGGGTTCCCGCAAGGCGGGGTCCCTCGCAGGGGTGACATCGTCAGTTTTTGTTTTCCGCAACAGATACTAATTAGGAGACCAGGGCTTAGAGGTAATGAAAACGAACAGACACGATAGAATCCTACTTGCGCACGGCGGCGGTGGACAACTGATGGATGAACTAATCCGCCACGTAATTCTACCGAGCTTAAATAATGACGCTCTTGCTGAATTAGGCGATTCAGCGGAGCTAAATGTTGCTTCGAACTCACTGTGTTTTACAACGGATAGCTACGTTGTAAAGCCGTTGTTTTTTAACGGCGGAGACATCGGAAAACTTGCTGTTTGCGGGACGGTAAATGACCTGGCGGTTGCCGGTTCAAGGCCTGTTGCTTTATCGTTGTCGTTGATAATCGAAGATGGTTTCAAGCTCGAATTGCTCGAAAAGATTTTAGCCAGTATCAGCCAGACAGCCAAGCAAAACGACGTCGCTATTGTAACTGGCGACACCAAGACCGTTGAGGCCGGTGCGGCCGACAAAATTTTTATAAACACAGCAGGAATCGGGATAAAGTTAGACGGCGTGGATTTGGGGTTCGAGAAGATTACGGTCGGGGATAAAATCGTTATCAACGGCACGATAGGCGACCACGGCTTGACCGTTATCTCACAGCGGGAAGGCATCAAATTTCAATCGCAGCTGCAAAGCGACTGTGCAGGTCTGGCAGGATTAACCTGTCAGCTGTTAGAGAACACGAGCGGTATAAACCCCGTTGGAAATAAGACGTCAAAGTCGTCTGTCCCGCGTTTGAAAGGGATTTCTAACGGGGTAAAGTTTATGCGGGACCCAACACGCGGGGGATTGGCGGCAACACTTAACGAAATCTCAAGAGGCAGCGGACTGAGTATCGAAATTCGTGAGGCTGATATACCGGTTAACCCGACGGTGCAGGCGGCAGCCGATATGCTTGGTTTTGACGTGCTGACAATCGCAAATGAAGGCAAATTTGTCGCGATTGTCTCGCCGGAATCAGCCGATGATTGTCTGAATATCTGCAAGAATCATCCGCTGGGCAAAAATGCAAGGATAATCGGTGAAGTCGTTGGAACCAGTGATGTGCCTGTCGTGGAAATGATAACCAAAATCGGCGGAAAGCGAATTGTGCAGATGCCGTACGGACGAGAACTGCCGAGGATATGCTGATGCACGAAACAATGGTGGCACAGAGTCTGTTGGCGGCGATATCAGACGAAGCTGCAAAGCACAATGCAAAGCCCATCGGTGCGAAGATTAGCTGTGGAAAACTTTGGGCTATCAATGACGAAGCGCTTTGTTTTGCCTTCGAGGCTATTGCCAAAGGTACGCCGTGCGAAGGCGTGAAATTAGATATAGAGCATAAGCCGATACGGGGACAGTGTAAAAAGTGTGACCAGAGCTTTGAGGTTGAGCTTGGGAACCCGCTTGCGCGTCCGGGATGTTCGAAGTGCGGCAGTGACGACTTCGAATTGCTGCCTGATGGGCCTTTGATACTGGAAGAGATAGAACTTCAAACGGATTAGCATATGAAAAAAATTAATGTTGGTAAGAAGATTCTCAGCGAAAACGAAAAGTATGCCTTTGAAAACATCCTGTTTTTAGCTGAGCAAAAGAAATTATGCCTGAATATGATTTCGTCTCCCGGCTCGGGCAAGACTACAATTCTGACCAGAACGATAAGTGAATTGAAGAATAAAATCAAAATCGGTGTTATTGAGGGCGATATTCAGACCGACATAGACGCTGAAAGAATCAGAGCGACCGAAGCGCCGGTTGTTCAGATAAACACCAACGGAGCGTGCCATTTATCAGCGGCTCAGATAAGCGCTGCATTAAAAAAGCTGCCTGTCGAAGATTTGAATTTGATTTTTATCGAGAACGTAGGCAATCTTGTTTGTCCATCGGCTTTTGAGTTGGGTGAAAACGGCAAGATAGTCGTACTTTCCGTTGCGGAGGGTGATGACAAGCCGGCCAAATATCCTGCTATTTTTGCAAAGTCAAAAGTACTGCTTGTAAACAAAATTGATCTGCTGAGCGGAGGGCAAGTGGATTTTGATATTGAGAGAGTAAAGGTCGATGCCCGCAGACTAAATAAAGGCATTGAAATTTTTCCAATATCAGCCAAAACCGGTGAAGGTATGGCAGACTGGTATGATTGGCTGATAAAGTCGGTTGAAAAAAAATAGCGTATCGTAATAACGTATATGCTATCCGCTATTGGCTTTGGATTGGTAGAGACCATGTTTGCGGATATAGTCAGCAACAGCGGGCGTGAGCATATCTGTTACATCCCGGCCGGCGGCTAACCTGTTTCGTATTTCCGTGCTGCTTATATCAATCAGAGGCGTCTGAATAACGTTTCGCTGTAGCTTTTCGACCCGCTGACGGCCCCAAAGAGCTTCAAATCCGGCAAAATCCGGGGGATCGCAGCCGGCTCTGTACATCGTGGTTAGAATACAGGCATCAATCAACTCGACAATTCCGTACCAATGCACCAAATCATCGATACTATCAGCACCTACCAGCCAATAGATAGTAGTTTCGCTGCCGTAGTCGGCCTGAAATTGCCTTACAGTCTCCAAAGTGTAGCTGGGCGCCGGCTTTTTCAGTTCGCAATCACTTACCTGGAAACTCTTTTCCCCGGCGATTGCAAGAGCTATCATTTCGAGCCGAGCATCGTCATCCGCTTTGGGCAGGAAGCCCTTGAGCGGAGAGCGCTTTGCAGGAATGAAAACGATTTTCTCGGCGCCAATATGTTCGACCGCATTGGCGGCGACGATGGTATGCCCAAGATGAATCGGATCGAATGTGCCGCCAAATAAAGCTATTTTTCTTTTCGCCATGAAAAATTAACAACTAAACTGTGTGTTATTGAAAAAAAATATCACGGACGAAATTAAAAACTTCGACCAACAAAAGTCGTTAACAAACAATAAAACTTTCAAATCATAATTTTGCTTTCAGTCAGCTCTTAAAGCCCCACCGTCGATTGAAAACATATAAGGTGACAAAAAAGAAATCCCTTTTCTTGCAGTCAAAAACAATGAAATCAACCTACAAGTCAAATAAATCAACTCCAACAAGTGTATCTATAACAAAGTAGTTTTTCGGTTTCAGTAAGAACTTCAGCTACAATAAAAGAAGTTGTATCATTTTATTAAAGAGTATGATAAACAATATGTGAAGTTATGTAAAACACCGACGACAAAAAATTTTTTATCAAGTATTATCAAATATTTGGACGATAAAAAATATAGAAAAAATTATTAAGTTTTTGTATAATTTATTTGACAAAGTTTTCTATGTAAATTAAATTTAGTATTAAGATGTTAAGTTGAACATAAAAGGATTTTTATTAGCCAAAAGGAGGTGACAAACTATGGCGAAGAAAAAAGCAAAGAAGAAGAAGAAAGTAACAAAGAAAAAAGCTAAGAAGAAAGCTAAGAGGAGAAGAAAAAAATAGCGTGACAATTTAAGCAAAAGCCCGCCTATCTTTGCCGTTGTAGGATTTTGGCGGGCTGCTGGCCGCAACGAAAAATATCGAGACTGCGGCAAGTTATGCGAAAATGGAAGGTTCTCTCACCACGACAGAGCCTTCCATTTTTATTTATATCCGGGACCCTGAGTAAATTGCCTCACAATACCCCCTAACAACACGGTTATCTTGAGCCATCCAAACTGACTACTTTCTTGCAACTTGCGTTTAATTGCTTATACTATTGGCCGATGCTGGAGTAATTTCTGTGGGATTATCTGAAAGAAAATAACTATATGGATTATTTTAACTACAAAAACAACAAGCTTTTTGCTGAAGATGTAGAGGTTGAAAAAGTCGCCGCCGAGGTCGGCACGCCGGTTTACATCTACAGCAAAGCCACCTTCGAGGAGCATCTGCAAAAGATTCAGGAGGCCTATAGTGAGCTTGACACTACGATTTGCTATTCCGTCAAGGCCTGCGGCAATATAAATATCCTCAAATTTATGGCCGGCCGAGGCAGTGGATTCGATATTGTCAGCGGCGGCGAATTGTATCGTGTTCTGCAAGCCGGGGGCAATCCGTCAAAAATCGTTTACGCCGGGGTCGGAAAAACCGACACTGAAATCGTCGAGGCATTAAATGCCGACATCGGCTATTTCAACATCGAATCAGAAGCCGAGCTGGATAACCTGATTCGGCTGACAAAACAACACCGCAGAGCAGCGAGCAAACAACCAAAAGCCGCTCTGCGCGTCAACCCCGACGTCGACCCAAGAACGCACACGTATACCACCACAGGCAAGAAGGAAACCAAGTTCGGCGTGGACATCGAGCGTGCACGAAGGGTCTTTGCCGATTACGGCAGGGAAAGTTCAGTGAAACTTTGTGCAATTCATATACATTTAGGCTCGGCGGGACACACGGTTGAGCCCTATGTTGAGGCGATAGAAAAAATATTAGCTCTGATTGAACAACTGCGCGGCGATGGGTTCACGATAGAAGCAGTAGACGTCGGTGGCGGGTACGGGGCCGATTACATAACCGGCACCGCACCGACGGCTGCCGATTACGCCGCTGCCATCGTGCCATTGTTAAGGGGAAAGAATCTCAAGCTAATTCTTGAACCGGGAGCAAGTATCGCGGCTAATGCGGCAATTTTAGCAACGCAGGTTTTGTATTCGAAAGCCGGTGGGAGAAAAAAATTCGTTATAGTCGATGCAGGAATGAACGATTTGATTCGTCCACCGTTGTATGACGCATTCCACTTCATTTGGCCTGTCAAGGTTAGCGAAAAGTTTGTCCCTCAGCAGCGGGATAAGGATTTGCAATTAGTCGGCACCGAAGTTGTCGATATAGTAGGGCCGATTTGCGAAAGTGCGGATTTTTTTGCAAGGGACAGGGCCCTGCCGCCGGTAAAACGCGGCGATTTGCTCTCGATTTTTACCGCCGGCGCTTATGGCTTTAGTATGAGCAGCAACTACAATGCCCGGGGCCGGGCCGCTGAAGTGCTCGTTGACGGCGAAAAATTCTCGGTCATCAGAAAACGCGAAACCTACGAAGATTTAACAGCCCTGGAGAAATGAGATATTAGCACCTCATCTCACTGGCTGCTCAGCGGTTCTTGGGCCTAAAGGCGGCAACTTTCAATATGCCAGCGACCCCATCGGGTCCCAGGGCGGCAGGACAATAGGCTCGAGTTCGAGCGCCTTCTGCAGTTCCTCGGACAGATAACTTTTGCGGGCTGCAATCTCAAACATATATTCATCGAACCATGAATCGTCCATGATAAAGAAACCCTTCTTGCCGCTCTCATCGCTCCAACTGTTCTCTACTCGCCAGCGGCGTGGTTGCCCATCGACAACATCCACACCTGTAAACAGCATAGCGTGGTTCATTCTGCTCTGGTGGTAGATAAGCCGAGCAGCTTTATTCAAGGTGAACTGCGTGTCATAGACACCTTCGTAATCGAACAGATGGGCGTCCCAAAGTCCGATGCCCCGGGCCATTTGTGGCCCGCAGTCGCATCCGAACCAGACCGGCTCGCCATCAAGCAATATACGCATAGCGACTTTTTTCATCGTATCGATGTCAACGTTCAAATACTTAACCGGCTCACTGCCAACCACGTTGCCTAGGTAAGCTACGGTGAAAGTACGACCAAACGGACTGCTCGGCCGCGGGTCATGCACCAGGCAAACATACTCATCCAGATCCAGGGTTACATATCTTTCTGCAAATTCCTGTGGAGTCAGTTCGCCATCACGGTGAAACTCATTGTCCTTATCTCGCCACTGCCAATCAAAACGCTCGGGTGGTGTGCCCAGGTGGATGCTCAGAATTCGGTAGATAACGGCAAGTATATCATGCTTGGCTTTCCGCAACTTTTCAACACTGGCACCTTTAGCACGCATGTCGCGCAGACGCTTGGCGCCCTCGCGTAATTTAGCCTTAAGGAACTTGTTCATCACAGAGCTATTCGAAGAACTTTCACTCTCCGGCATAGCGGTCTTGGGCACTAAACCATGCTTCCTGATGAGACTGATGAACATATTCCACTGCCCGCCGTCACTGATTGGGCTGGACAGTAGAAAGTCAACCGTTCGGTCGCCGTCGGGCCGGTCAGCTGTATCGATGATCGACTCCAGAAAGTAGTTGGCACGCTCTATCTTGTCCCAGAAAAAGACATAGCTCTGGCTGAACTCAAACTCCTTCAGGTTCATTTTCTTCATTGCGCCGACACGCAGGAGGTTTGTCCCGGCGAACATCCAGCAGCGACCCGAATTCTTCTGATTGGTCGCCGCCCAATCATCGAGCTTGCAGGAGAAGGAATTGTCGATGCCGGTAACGACCGCCCGATTAAGCGCAAGCTTGTTAATCGTGGTAACGGTCACAGCATTCTGCATGTACTTGTTGTGCGGCTTGCTGTCAAATTCTTCCTGCATAGTCTTGAAGTGTGCCGACTGGAGTGCTTCGGCTGTCTTGCTCAGTGTAGATATTCCTATCTCTCCCGCAGCCTTTTTCTGGGAAGTGGTCGCCCTGCCCAGAGGTAGTAATATAATCATTAAAATCAGCGGTGTGGTAATCAACCATAAAGGTTTCATCAGTTTCTCCTTTACAATTGTATCGTCTTAACAAATCAATTTAGAAGTTTCGTTCGACGAAGCCGGTATCGATTTTGTTTTTGACAAAAAGATTGTGCGAAAGGATATCCAGACAGACAGGTATCGTTGTTTTGATCGGCTCGATAACAAATTCCCGCAAGGCTCTTCTCATTGTAGCAATGGCTTCGGTTCGCGTTCTCTGGTGGACAATGAGCTTGGCAATCATCGAATCGTATTTTGTTGAGACCGTCCAGCCCTCTGAAATGTGCGTATCGACTCTGACGCCGGGGCCGCCGGGCGGAATATATCTGGTAATAGTGCCTGGAGAAGGAGCAAAATCATTTTCAGAGTCCTCGGCGTTAATCCGGCACTCAATCGCTACGCCGGTGTGTTTGATGTTTCTTTGGCTGAGCTTGAGGGCATGCCCACTGGCTATTTTCAACTGCCACTTTATCAAATCGTGGCCGGTAACCATTTCAGTAACGGGGTGTTCAACCTGGATTCGCACATTTGCCTCGATGAAGTAAAACTTTTTATCTTTGTCCAAAAGAAACTCGACCGTCGCCGCATTGACGTATCTGGCCTCTTTTATCAGCTTAAGCGCAGCTTCGGCAAGCCGTTCCCGGTCCCGTTCATCCAACACGGGACAGGGAGATTCCTCAATCATCTTTTGATGTCTTCGCTGAATGGAGCAGTCCCTTTCGTAAAAGTGCAATGCCTTGCCGTCGTTGTCTGCTATTACTTGCACTTCTACGTGCCGCGGTTCGACTATATACTTTTCCAGATAGACACTTGACTCTCCGAAGGCGACCTCGGCCTCGGCACGTGCTGCGCTAAAGCCCGAACGCAAGCTGATGTCGTTATGCACAACCCTCATACCGCGTCCGCCCCCGCCGGCGGCGGCTTTTATTATCACAGGATAGCCCATCTTGTTCGCCAGTTTTAGGGCTTCAGAATCTTCCTCGATAGCACCATCGGAGCCAGGCACTACCGGCACTCTGGCTTTGCGTGCCAGTTTCCGGGCCTGAATTTTGTCGCCGAGCAGCTGCATGGCCTCGACAGACGGGCCGATAAATGTTATCCCGCAGTCCCGGCATATCCGGGCAAAGTTTATGTTCTCAGCCAGGAAGCCATAACCCGGGTGAATTGCCTCAGCATCAGCAATTTCAGCGGCACTTATAATACGCGGAATGTTTAGATAGCTCTTGGCACAGTCAGACGGCCCGATACAAATGGCTTCATCAGCGAGCTGCAGATAAGGAGCATCTTTATCGGCCTCGGAATAAACCGCCACCGCTTCAATACCAAGCTCGTGACAGGCACGGATGATACGCAGCGCTATTTCACCACGATTTGCTATCAGAATCCTTGAAAACATATTCTCGATACTCGATACTCGATACTCGATGCTCGACTTTCTCTTTTTTTACGAGCACCGAGCGACGAGCGTCGATTCACGATTTAATCTGGTTTGACCTTAAAAAGCACCTGGCCATATTCAACAGCCTGGCCATTGGTCACGAGTATTTCAACAATCGTTCCACTGGTTTCGGCCTTTATTTCGTTCATTACCTTCATTGCCTCGATTATACAAACGACGGTCTGCGGCTTAACCGTCGAGCCCGGTTCAACATAAAACTCAGAATCGGGGCTTGGCGTCGCATAGAAAGTCCCGACGATAGGTGATTTTATCTCCACCAAATCCTCTGGGTCCGGGACCGATTGCGGGGCCGGAGGTCGGCTCAAAGCCTCTATACCTTCGGAACCGGCAGGTGCGGCGCCGGATTCTGGCTTGATCATCGGTGTAGCGGTTACAACTGGGCCTAAGGCAGGTTGAGCTTGGCAGCGCTTCAGAAAAATTTTGTCATCGCCATGCTTTATTTCGACCTCGAGAAGCTCGTTTTGCTTCATTATTTCAATGAGTTTCTTTATTTTTTGCAAATCGGTATCTTTCTCTGCCATCGCCGCATCCTTTCTTAATTCGTTGCTCATGGTTCGTCGCTCGGGTCATGAGCCACGGGGCACAATTGAGTAAGTATAGCTGCAAAAGGTGTTTTTGCAAACAATTTCCCCCCGCGAAATAAAGGACCCCGGCAAATATCCATTAGAAATTCCATTTTAGAAATGTCCGCGGAGGTTTGTAGATAAATATCGTTAATTTGTGGAAAAAAACAGTTCCCCAACAGCCTGCAATCTCCTAAAATATCAGCAACTTATCTTGTAAACAAGCCTGGTTTTTTGAACAATATCGGACTATACCGGTTAAACTGGAAGGGAGCTGACATGAAACAGTCACAATCAGCAAAAGCGTTGGAAATATCGCGGCGGGATTTCTTGCAAACGATGGGAAGCACTGCTGCGGGCATTTCACTGAGCTCTAAGGAGTTGCTTGGTGCTGCGGCTTCTGTCCAGAGCAGCGCCCGACAAAAGGCAACCGCCACCGTGCGTGGCGCTTTTGTGTACCCACCAACTGAGTCTCTAAGAAAAGTCGGTTATTATAGCTGGCCGGGCTCGGGTTTTGATGCAGAAGGACGTCAAAGGCAGTACACAAGCAGGATCAGAAGGGTCGGGCGAAAGTTGGGGATGCGCATCTCTATGAACGACAGGCCGCTCGATGACCAAGCGAGTGCAGGGCGGTTTATCAACGAAGTCAAACGGTCAAAGCCCGATGGATTGCTTCTTATACCGTTCAAGAAAGGCCATTGGGAGCACGTTACTCGTATCGTTGAAGAAGTGGGAGTCCCCACGGTCATACTTACTACGTTAGGCATCCTGCTCGTTGGTCACATTAATCAGCTACGCCAAAAGTCCGGCGTGTATCTGATCAATTCGCTGGATAATCTCGATGCCGTTGAAGACGGTATGAAGATGATCAAAACTGCGCGCTGGATGAGCCAGAGCCGCATTGTCAACATTGCAGGTTCAGAGACCAAGGAAACAACAGTGCCGCATCTTGGAACCGAGGTACGGACCATCCCTTGGGCGAGGTTTTTTGAGGAATTTAGCCGCACTGAAGCCACGGATGCAGTGAAAGAGCTGGCCCACGCGTATCTGAACAATGCGAAAGAGGTAGTCCAGCCTACCAAAGCCGATATTCTTGACGCCGCAAAGACATATTTCGTCTTAAAACAGATCATCAAGACAGAGAAAGCCGATGCTATCATGATGGACTGCTTACCAGGACTCAGAAAGCCGCGCAAGCATCCGCCGCCCTGTATGGGCTTTATGAGTTTGAGGGACGAAGGTATAGCCGCCGGTTGTCAGGCTGACCTTAATGCAACGCTGACCTTGATGTTAGTGCAGCAGCTCTTCGATAAACCTGGATTTCAGCAGAACGCTTCTATGGAGACGGAGAAAAATCATTATTTCGGAGCCCATTGCACTTGTGCCTCCAAGCTCAATGGTATAAACGCCCCTGCCGAGCCGTACATCTTAATGAGCCACGCTGAAGCGGGCTGGGGCTGTGTCCCCCGAGTCCTCTGGCGCGCCGGAAGAGAAGTCACAATGGCGCAGTATCTTTCAGGAAAAACGCATCAAATGCACATTTATAGTGGAAAAGTGGTGGGCTGCCCGGGCATCCCGCAGACCGGCGGCTGCCGCACGAACATAGAGATGACGGTCAACGAAGTAGACGACGTATGTGATGTCAAGGGTATGCACCAGATTATATTCTATGGCAACTATGCGAGACAATTGCGTATTTTCTGTCAACTGTACGGCATTAAGGTCGTTACTTAAAGGACTAAAGACCGGAGAGCAAAAACTTGAGTCTCGGCCCTTGTGTCTTGAATCTACCGCAGGATTTCAAGGCCAACTATTGTAATATCATCAACTTCAGACGGGTCGATTTCTTGCTCCTGCGTGAGCGTATGAAATTCGTCCATCATTTCAACAATCGGCAAATCTTTGATTTTCCAAAAATTTTCGTCGAAGCCAAAACCGCTTTGGTCATGAACCCTGCCTATAAAGGGGTCCGCCCCGTCGGAATACAGCAGCAGTTTATCACCGTGTTGAAGCTGTATAGTCTGCTGGACGTATTCAGCCTGTTCAAAAACTCCCAGCAGCGAGCCTCGTACTTGTAATTGTTCCGGTTGTTCGTCGGGCCTGATAAGAATCGGATAGGGATGTCCGGCACGGGCATAGGTCAGCTGGAGTGTCTTTGTATTCAGCAGACAATAGCAACAGGTGGCAAACTGATAGCCGGAGAGTTTCTGGGCAGCCATGCGCACATTGAGATTTTTCATAACTTCCGCCGGTGAGAATATACGGTAATTGTCCTCGATGGTCTCTCGCATAACCAGGGCCTGTTTTAGGAAAATTGTCAAAAGTGCGGCAGGCATCCCATGGCCGACTACATCAGCTATATAAAAGCCTATGTGCTGCTCGTCGATACGCACGATATTGTAAATATCGCCTGAGACCCACTCGGCCGGCAAAAAAACTGTGGCCCATCGTACTTCATCGCTATTGGGCAGTTGAGTGGGCAAAAAATCCTGCTGAACAAGACCGGCTAAACGAAGCTGTCCTGCCAGGTTGTCCACCAGCGCTCCAGTCATACAAAGTTGCTCTGCCAGTTTATTCTTGTAAACTCCCGGCGCACGCCTTGGCGGGGCTGCAGGTTTTAGCGTAATTCCGGAACTTTTCTTACGGTAGGCAAGATTGGCGCTGATTCTGATCCACAGCTCTTCTGTGGAGACCGACTTCACTGTACTGGTCATAGAGAAGCTTGCCTTCGCCGGTGCTAAAGAGAAACTTTTTATGGGCAATTCCACCCGGTCAGTGAGCAAAATCACGCCAATATTTTCCATTTCGAGCGATTCGATTATTCGGGCCAGTTTCTGCTGCTGCAATGTGTCCATGTCCTTCGTATCGATAATGACGGTTCCTATCAAATCAAATCCATTGCGTACCTCGAAAAACTTCTCTATTGGAAGAATGCGGCAAGAAAGCTTCTGCTGCTTCAAAAGCCGCCTTACCTCAGGCGGTGTCTGGCTCTGATTTGTCAGATATAGAACATCCGTGAAGCTTCCTGGCAGTTCAACAGCGCTTATCAATTCTGCTCTTTCCATTTCGTTTTACCTTCCTTAGCTGCGTTATGGGACTTTGAATAAATATATAAGCTATCTTGAATAAGTTTTTAGGCAATAATTTGACTGAGGCTTCGCCTCAGACTGTTTTATTCCTGGATTCCCGCCGCAGTTTACCCCGCACCTCGATGCGGGGCGGGAATGACAGGAGGGACGATTGTCTAAAAACTTTGTAACGGTAGCGTATATCCTATGAATACGCGTATAAGCTAACTTCGGCTTGTTAGGGACTGTACTTTGTATTTTTCTTGCCTTTTTCTGCTGTTGCAGGACCGGCAGAATCCATGCCGTCTGCAAAGATATGGTGGCGCAGGTTGGAAACCTGCTCTAAGTAGAAGAATGGAAGTATGAAAATTACTGAATTGTACTTAAAGTATCCTCGATGCTTGTTTGGCCCAAATCTGCCCTTAACCGGCGAAGATTGCTGAGCCGATGCGAAGGATGGTTGCCCCCTCTTCGATAGCAACTTCGTAGTCTGAACTCATACCCATACTCAGCTCAGTAAACTGCTGCCCGACGATTTTTTCGCCGCGCGTCTCGATAAATAACTCTCTTGCCCGAACGAAACAAGCTCGAACAATGTCCTTATTATGAGTCAATGGTGCCATTGTCATCAGGCCAGTCAGCTTTAAGTTCGGCAGGGTTTCTATCTGCTCAGCCAGATGCGTTACCGCCCCAACTGGAACACCGTATTTTTGGGGTTCGTTGGAAGTGTTGACCTGCAGAAGTATCTGGGGGCATAAGTTGAGCTTTGCCGCTGAAGTGTTTATCTCTTCGGCCAGGCGAAGTGTATCAACCGAATGTATCAGAGAAGCTATGGGCAAGACCTGCCGGACCTTATTGCGCTGCAGATGGCCGATCATATGCCAGCTGATCTTATTCGGCAAGGCGGAATCGCCATCATGCCCCTGCGAAAATTCAGCTACCTGAGCGGAAACTCTTTTCAACTGCTGAACTCGATTTTCACCCAGGTTGGTGAGGCCCAGACGAACAACTTCTTTTATGGCCTCGATGGTAGCGGATTTGGTTACAATAACAAGCTTTACCTCGCTGGGGTCTCTGCCGACGCGGGCACAGGTAGAGTTAATGGTGCCTTTTAAGCGTTCTATTCTTTCAGAAATTTTTGCCATAACAGAACAGTTAAGTTGCTTACGTTTATTCTTGCACAGTTATTCGTTGTCCGGTACCAATCCCGGCTTGGGCCGTAGGTGGACACGTTCAAAGTATCAGTGTACGAAAGTTTTTGCCAGCATAAAAGCAATCAAAGCAAAATTTTTGATGGTTTTTTATCCGTCGGGCGGACGCTCGTTGAATAACAATTTTTAAGACTTATCGGTCGTTATCAACGCCGATAAGTGGTGAATATTTGAGCTACTTCGTTTAATTTGGCGATTTCCGCTCAGATTGTGATAATCGCAAAAAAAACGAAAAAAGGCGATTTTTGACTTGCATTTTATCGCCATAAGTTGTATACTAATCACTAAGGTAATATGGGGTGTGGATTGACCCCTTGAGGATTCTTATTGGTTCTTCTTCTTTTTTGTGTGATGGATTTTTTGGAAGCGTTAATTTTCTTCAATCGCTTTTTTAAATAAAGCAAGGCAATGACGCTGCTTTTAGCAGCTCATAAACCTCGGCGAGGCAGTGTGGTTCACCGGTCTCCCCCCCAGCCGGTTCCACCACCTCGCCTATTTTATGCGCGCAGCCTCAGACCGACTTGACTGTGACAAAAAAGGTGTAAGGGCTGCCTAACTTAGGTTTTTTATTCTCCGCGGATTTGGACTATTACCTTTCTGCTGCGCGGGCCGTCAAATTCGCAGAAAAAAATGCCCTGCCAGGTGCCGAGCTCCAGGGATTCGCCCTTTATCAGGATTTGCTCACTGCAGCCGACCAGAGAGCTTTTGCAGTGCGCATCGGAATTGCCCTCAGAATGCCGATAGCCCGGACGATGATGGGGCAGCAACTCCTCCAGAGTCAAAAGTATATCGTGCGGAACAGACGGATCAGCATTTTCGTTTATGGTAATTGCTGCCGTTGTGTGAGGGCAGTACACTATTACGTCGCCATTGGTAATACCGGATTGACTAACAAGCGAGCGGACCTGACTTGTAATGTCAATCATCTGACTACGCCTTTTAGTGCTTACGTGGAAATCTTTTTCGACGATTTTCATTATCCTCACCTTCTACATTTGCTCGACAACTTCGATACCCAAAAGCTCACTGAGGCCGTGCTTAATAGTCCTTGCGGTTAAATCACAAAGCAATAGTCTCGTAGGCCTTTTGGCCGGCTCGGCCTTCAAAACCGGACAATTTGTATAAAAAACGCTGAACTTCTGCGCAAGCTCATAAAGATAAGCGGTCAGGTAATTCGGCCTATAATCGGCAGCGGCGGCCTGTATCGCCTCGCCATAACGAATCAGGTATTTTGCCAGGTCCAGCTCAGCCGGCTCAGTCAAACTCAGAGACTCCAGGCCCCCAAGCTCATCCTCAATATCCACGTCCTTGGTCTGTGCCTTTCGCTCGATAGATTTTATCCGGGCGTAGGCGTATTGCATATACGGAGCGGTATTGCCGTCCATCGCCAGCATCTTGTTGAAGCTAAAGACATAGTCGCTTGTCCGGTTGTTGGAATAATCTGCGTATTTGACGGCACCAATTCCGACGGCTCTGGCGATTTTCTCTTTTTTATCCGGCGGAAGCTCCGGATTCTTTTCTTCGACTATTTGTTTTGCACGTTCCACCGCCTCATCGAGCAGCTCTTTCAATTTCACATTCTCACCGGAGCGTGTCTTTAGCGGCGTGCCATCTTCACCTAAAACACTGCCGAACATAACATGCGAAAGCTCAATATCGTCACTAACCCACCCCGCCATCTTCGCGACGGCAAAGAGCATCTCAAAATGCAGTTTTTGCCGCGCGTCGGTAACATAAATTATGGCATTCGCTTTCAACTCATTAACGCGATACCGCAGCGCCGCCAAATCCGTCGTCGCATAAAGGTATGCCCCATCAGATTTCTGAATCATCAAACCTAAAGGATAGCCCTTCTTATTCTTGAATCTCTCAGAGTCTGGAAAAACACAAATCGCACCCATGGACGGTTGGGCAAGACCGACATTCTTTAAGTCCTCGACTACTTTCGGCAAGTCATTTTTGTAAGCGCTCTCACCTCGAACGTGATGGTCATACAATTCCACATTTAAAGTTTCATAGATTTGCTCGTAATGATTTTTAGACTCGCGGACTATCTGTCGCCAGAGTTCGGTCCATCGTTGAGCGCCAGAGTGAAGGCCTACGACTGCGCCTCGTGCTTCATTTGCAAAATTTTCGTCAGTGTCAAACAACTGCTTTGCTTCTCTATAAAATGCCTCGAGATCTGCAAGGATAATGGTGTTTGATACTTTTTCGCCTCTTTTGCCCATCTCAATCCGTTTTCTGCTGAGCAATGCACAAAGCATACCAAATTGTGTTCCCCAGTCGCCGATGTGGTTTTGGCGGATGACATTGTGGCCGAGGAATTCAAGCATTCGGCAGATGCAATCGCCGATGATTGTACTTCGCAGGTGGCCGACGTGCATTTGCTTTGCAATATTCGGGCAGGAAAAATCAACAACGATGGTTTTTGGCTCAGTGGTCTTATCTATGCCAAGATTGGCGGAAGCTTTGTTGATTTCAAGTAATCTGTCGGCTAAAAACTCGACTTTTAGTCGCAAATTTATAAAACCAGGCCCTGCAATTTCCGGCGGCTCGCAAATGTCATCGACGTCCAGATTCTTCACCACGTCTTCGGCGAGTTTACGGGGGCTGGTTTGTGTCTTTTTGGCTAACGCCATAACGCCGTTGGCCTGATAATCGCCGAACTTAGGGTCGGTGGAGGGTCGTACTATAGCGGCACAATCATCTCGGCTGGTAACAGCAGCCATCGCAGCGGTTACTCTTTCTTCAAGGATTTTGATAACCGGCTTCATTATTATTACCTCAGGTCCTCAATTTACTACCGTTCTGTTTACCATAAGAGTCCAGTACGTTCGAATTACAAATCCATTAATAAGGCACTTCGTGTTTGAGCAGAGGCTTCTTTCATCTTATTTCACCGATGAACGAATGTAATCCAAAGCAGCTTCCAGGATTTGATCGCGTCCCTCCGCAACGTCCTCAATAGTTCGTTCAACACGTATATCTGGCTGAAAGGTTTGGGTTTCTACCCTGTCTTCTCCTTCCGGATCCAAGAAGGCAGCCAGTGAAAAACGAACAGTTGTTCCTCCCGGCATTTTTATCAACCCTCTGCTGGGATTTCCACCTCCTCCACCGATAGGCCGACCAACCAAGATACTGCGATTTGTGAGAACATGTGGTCCTAAGAATGCTGTACATGTGGAAAAGCATGCCTCATCAACTAAAATAATGACCTTGCCTGAATATATCCACCCGGCAGGCCGAATTGTCCGACTTTGATTCTCCTGAGGTAGCTTGCTCGAGAAGAAATATCCATAATATACGGGTTTCTCGAAAAGATAACCATTGATTTTGCACGCTATTGGATCATTCCCGCCAGTATTTCCACGGACATCAACAATGAGATACTCACAGTTGTACATTTTCTCGAGCTCTTTCCTGAAAAAGACAAGACAGTTTCGGTCAAAAGGAGATGGAACAGGGATATAGCCGATATTGTCTGATATCAAGCATGCTTTATTCAAATTGCATTTCAACTCCCGTGTGTTCCAGACCCAACGATTGCGTTTCAAGTTAACCTCATCTTCTTCCCCTTCCGGGTCCTTTATGGTAATTGTTACCGTTGTGCCTCTTGGACCAGCAAGTAAAAACTCCCATACTTGAAATTCCTTCCACGCCTTCCCGCCCGCTGTAAGAAACTTAGGAATATTGAGGATTGCCTGCTCTGTTGCAATTCCATCAACAGCGGTAATAATCATCCCCGGTGACAATCTCTTCTGTTTTGACTTATTATCTATGACTTTCTCGATTACGATTTTCCCGTTTGCCCTTGTTAGGCAGATTCCTGGAACTCCATAATGATTTCTCTGTAAATGCTCATTGCGAACCGATGCATGACCATCATTTAAGATAGATAAATAATCTGCAATAATCAGAGCATAATCATAATCGGTCATATCTTCCTTTGTGTTTTTTCGTATTCTTTTATAATGAGACTCCAAGTCTATATTTTTTATTTCAAGATAAGGGTAGTAATTCATAACCATACTGTGGAGATTATCAAGAGCTTGGACTTTATTGATACGCGAATAATCTTTAGGCCATCGTTCCGCACTAAAGTACTGCAGAAATGAAATACCGATGAATATAACTATTATGCCAAGGAGGATAAGCTTTTTTGTAGTCTCAATAAAATAGGTAACTCGACGTAAAACAGCACCGATTATAAGACAGGCAAGTGAAAGCAAGGCGAAAACAAATATATTCACTCCAATTATTTCTGCCAGGAATGCTAGATTTGGCGCTTCGGAGGATTGGAGAAGTAGGGCGATAGTTAAAACGCTACCTGAAACACTTAACGGAGCCCACCAGAGAACAGCAATCCAAAATCGTCGATGCGCGAACCACCCTATAACCAAAGATGGTATAAGAGTAAAAGCAAACATTCGTATTCCCATCCACATCCAGCTAAGTCCCACGGTCACATAAAAAGCTGCAAATAGCTGAAGTAGCGTCATCAACAGGATCAAAATTATCTTTGCGATGCTTTTTAGAATCATCCACTTTCATTTCTATAATTTATGATACTAACAGGTATACGAAGACTTGCCAGAGGCAATGCCGAAAAGATCAAATCTCCAATTTCTCGGCGTCGCCCCAAAGTAATTCTAGATCGTAATAGTTGCGATATTCGCTATCAAAAATGTGGATTACGACGTCGATAAAGTCAAGTAAAATCCAGCGTGCCTGTTCATAGCCGGCCCTGCCGAAACGCTTCAGACCCTGTTCTCTTGCAGCTTCACAGATTTCATCGGCAACGGTACGCATTTGTCTGTCGCTTGTGCCGGTGGCGATTACAAAATAATCTGTAGCAGGCGATTTGCCCCTCAAATCCAGAACGGTAATGTCACTGCAATGCCGACCGGCCGCCACCTTAGCTGCGGCCAGAGCAAATGCCTTTGCTCCGTTAGCAATTTTCTTTTTTCGCTGCCGGCCTTCGTTTGTAGAATCTCCAACGGGTTTTGCCTTCGTACTTCGCTTTTTTGTCAAACCTTATGTCCTCATCTTCAATAAAAAAGGGCGGCCCATTTGGCCACCCTGATAGATTACCTTTGTCAGGCAGCTATGTCAACTGAGGAGTATCTAATAACAAGCAGGCACCGTCCAGATGAATAAAAGCACAAGAAACAGAAGCAATACGAATAAATTTACCCAACTATCTGTACAATGATACCTAATACCCATTTTCCACCTCATCTTTTTTTTCGGCAAAAATGGACTACCTCATATACAAATTTTATTTGCCGCCGAATCCGAGCCAGCCGCCAATAACGGGCGCGAACTTGACAATTATGCCGGCGAATACAACGGTGACCATACTCATCAGCTTGATAAGAATGTTCAAGCTCGGGCCGGAGGTGTCTTTGAACGGGTCACCGACGGTATCGCCGACTACGCTGGCCTTGTGAGCTTCAGAGCCTTTTCCGCCGTGTGCGCCCTTTTCGATAAACTTCTTGGCGTTGTCCCAGGTACAGCCTGCGTTGTTAAGGGTTACCGCCAGAACGAAGCCACAGGTAAGGCCGCCGGCCAGAAGGCCTATAACCCCCGCTACCCCAAGGACAAGGCCGGTAACGAGCGGCACGAAGAGAGCCAACAGCGAAGGCAGAATCATTTCTCTCTGGGCGCCCCGGGTTGAAATAAAAACGCAGCGGGCATAATCGGGCTCACCCGTACCATCCATAATACCGGGGATTTCTCTGAACTGCCGGCGGACCTCATTGACCATATCACCTGCCGTCCTGCCAACCGCTTTCATCGTCATTGCACAAAACAAAAAAGCCATCATACCGCCTAAAAACAGACCGCACAGAAGCCTGGGGTTCATTATGCTCAAATCGTATGCCATAACAAAATCAGCAATGGTAGCTGTTGTCACATTGATGGCGTTTTCGACATCTAAAGGTATATCGCCTTTGAAAAATTTGGTCTCCCCAACAAGATAATAACCCTTATCGGCCTGACTGGCAAGCTGGCCAACCCAGAAGCGAATGCTCCCGATTAACGCTGCCAAAAGTGCCAGAGCTGTTAGAGCAGCCGAGCCGATTGCAAAACCCTTTCCGGTCGCCGCGGTGGTATTGCCGAGGGCATCAAGAGCATCTGTTCTTTTGCGAACTTCTTCGCCCAGGCCGGCCATCTCAGCGTTACCGCCTGCGTTATCGGCAATTGGGCCGTAAGCATCGGTAGCAAGCGTGATACCGAGCGTTGCTAACATACCAACAGCGGCAAAGCCGATGCCGTAAAGCCCCATAGCCACATTGGTAAAACCGCCCGCAAAACCAAAGGCACAG
>JAUXAL010000072.1 GCA_030619925.1 Phycisphaerae bacterium
CTTTCCTTTCTGCTGAAAATGACCATCCTATTCGCCACCAACGCAGCAGCGAAAAACGGTTCATTTTCGCAGAAATTGCTTGGAAGTGCCGCAGTTTCTCTCCGCCTATACACCCGCCGCGATTTTGCTCTGCCCTTTACAAATCGTTATCTAGCTGGGCAATCAGGGGTTGAACGGCCCGTGAATCACCTATCATACCTAGTGCTTCACAAGTATACTCGACTACGTACGGATCCTTATCATTCAGGGCAGCAATGAGAGCATCTACTGCTCCCGGGGCTTCGATCTTACCCAATGCTACCGCCGCTTTGCATCGTACGCCGCTTTCTTTGTCTCTCAGCGCTACGACCAGTGGTTTCACCCCTCGTGGGTCTCTGATCTCACCTAGGGACCACGCTGCACTTGCCCTTACACTTTTATCGTCGTCCTTCAGTGCTATAGTGAGACTTTCGAACGCACGAGCATCTCCTATACTACCCAGAGCCCATGTTGCAGCTTCTCGGACAGTCGCAATCTCATCTCTCAAAGTGGCGATCAGCGGTTCAACTGCATTGGGATCCTTCCTCAGGCTCAAGGCTTGTGCCGCGCCTTTTCGCATCCACCATTCCCTGTTCGTCAGCGCCGCACACAGAACCTCCACGATATGGGTGTTCCTCATGCTAGCCAAAACTCGAGCTGCTGCGGAAAAAACTCTACCATCCTCCGCTTGTAAAACCTTAAGTACAATCTTTACTTGTTCGACCTCCAATACACGTGAGAGCATTTCAGACGTAGACTTAATGAAAGATTCGACTGAAAGGGCTTTTTCGAATGGTGCGTCCTCGGGCCTCCGGTAGTATTCGGGAGTCACATACTCGTCCGGGTTTGTATAAGAGTGATGAATTGTATTTGAACACACACTGCCAGCTGCCTTACAAGAAACTGTTATTTCCACCTCAGCGCGAGTATATAATTCCTCATGTCTGAGCGGCCTCGGCATGATGAAGTACGATCGTTTAAATGGGGTTCCCACTATGTCTATGCTCACAGTTGCGTCCCATTGTTTCGACTCTGGTCTCACTATGCGAAGACCTTGCTGTTGCAACATGAGTTTCACAATCGGACGAATATGAATAGCTGGCCCCTTCGGGCGAAAATGGCGAAGATTCGGCCATGAAATATCTTCGGCTTTCGGATACACCTCCTTCACTTCCAGCTTAATCACCTTAGCTTTCTTGAACGCGTTGACAAGTTTGGGGTCTGGTGCCTCCGAGGTGCTCGCATCGCTCAGTGGGCAGAAGCTGATAACTTGCAACACAATGATAATCACAATAAAAGCTGGGGCACGGTTCTCTTGTGCCACGGTCACATCTCCTCAACTATTTAGTCCACTTGAACTAACATTGTACATCGAATCCGATATTGGTGATGTAAGCTTTTCTTGCCGAGCATAGTTAGTTCCTCTGCTATTAAATAGAATATCAAATCAACCTAGCCTATGCAAGTACCACTTTTGTGTAATTTCTGCTTAATTTAATTGGCTTTGAGCCGCAAACGACCTCAAGAAACTGTGATTTTGAGCTGAAAAATGGGTCTGGATTTTATCTTCAGGGGTTCATAGCGGGGGAGCGTTTCGAACCTACGACCTATCAGATCTTTGTGTTGGGGTCTGCGTGCCAACCGTGTCGTTCGTAAAAGTCGGTACTCATATCAGCTTTGCCCGCCATTGCTCGGCCTTTTCCGGCTTATGGACTTTCGCGGTAGGGCTTGCCCGATTGGTATAGTTTCAGCCGCTCTTCAAAATCGGCACGCAGTTCTTCCTCTTCCTCGGTCAGTAAATCTATCGCTTTTTTCTGTCGCTTTACAGCGGAATCAAAATCGCCGGCCTCGGCATAGGCCGCCGCCAGGGTCCCGACGTAGTGGGCCTTCTTGAAGTTCGTCAGCTCGCTGGCTTTGGAGGCTTGCTCAACTGCCTTGGCACCATCGCGAAACTCAGCCACCAGGCACGTGGCCCGCAACCAGGCAAGATCATTCAAGGCCAGAGCATGGCCCGGATTGACACGCACCGCTGCTTCATAATCACTAATCGCTTCGGCGAATTCACCGCCGCTCATCTTAGTTTCGGCACGATTGTAAAACGCCCTGCTTAACAACTTGACAGCACCTTCTATGCGTGCAGCAGTCTCTGCATCTTTCAATGACCGCAGCTCTTCTATCAATTTTAAAGCATCCTTCAGTCTCCCCTCTTCGATAGATTCCCACACGGAATAGCGCTTGGTACCTTCGCCGGCTAAGAGCTTTTCTGCTTCAATCATAGAAGTTTGTACAACTAACTCATCGAACAGCCAATCCTCAAGCAGAACATGAGCTCGATTAAGGGCTGCTTGCGCTTCCTCGTCGCGGCCAAGTTGATGCAGGACCATAGCCATAAATGTCAAAAAACCAGGGGGCCTAGGTTCCAAATGAGCGTCAACTCGCATCTTTTCGACGTTGATCATTGTCATAAGGGCATCCTGATACTCGCCCACACGGTACTGAGCTATGCTCAGAATAGCGAGGATGCTGCGGTCATTTGGTTCCAAACGGTTTGCCTTCTCGGCCTTGCCAAGGGCCAGACGGTATGCCTCGATGTCCCCGCCAGGCGAGCGGACCACCTCGAAACTTTCTCTCCCGAGTTTTTTGGCGTCCTCCCACAGGCGGGCTTTGGCAAACTGCAGCGCCATCTTGCGCACAGATTCATCGAGCGTCTTATCAGCATTCAGCTTATCTATCACTTCACTATAGAAGCCGGTTTCTCTATATAGCTCATCCACAACTTTCCTCGCGGCTTCAGTATTCCATCTCGGCTCATAACCACCAGCAGGCGTGGCGGATTCCCAGAGTTGTATAGTGTTGTCGTAATCGTAAGTTCCTGCAGCAATGGTTTTGCCGTCCGGGCTGAAGGCTATCGAGGAGGGATAGTCAGCCACACGGAGGGTCATCAGTTCGGCGCCGGTTACCGAGTCCCAGACCTTGATTGTGTTGTCCTGACTGCTTGAGATGATGCGCTTACCGTCAGGGCTGAAAGCCACTGCTATAATCCTAAATCTATGCCCTCGAAGAGTCATAAGTTCGGCGCCGTTCTCCGCATCCCAGAGCTTTACCGTTCTGTCTCTGTCCCAACTACCAGAGACGATTCGCTTGCCGTCCGGACTGAATGCTACTGATTTGACCTCGCCCCTATGTCCACGGAGAGTCATCAATTCGGTGCCGGTTACAGCGTCCCAAATTTTGATTGTTTTATCCTCACTGCCTGAGACTATTCGCTTGCCGTAAGGGCCGAATGCAACAGATTCGACGCGTTCCTTGTGCCCGCGGAGGGTCATCAGCTCGTCACCGCTTGCCGAGTCCCAGACCTTGATAGTTTCATCGTAACTGCCTGAGACTATACGCTTGCCGTCCGGACTGAACGCTACTGACCAGACCCTGTCATCGTGCCCGCGGAGGGTCATCAGTTCGTCGCCGGTTGCTGAGTCCCAGACCTTGATTGTGTTGTCGTAACTACCCGAAACGATCCGCTTGCCATCCGGGCTGAACAAAGCATCTGTGGCCCGAATATGATGCAGAGTCATCACTTCTTCGCCGGTTGTCGCGTCCCACACTGCTATTCTGTCCGCAGAAGTACCGGCTATTCGCTTGCCGTCCGGGCTGAAAGCTATGGAAAGGACATAGTCTTGGGGCCCCCTGAGTGTCACTACCTCGGCCCTGATGGCAGCGTCCCAGACCTTGATAGTTTTATCGCCACTGGCTGAGACTATACGCTTGCCGTCAGGGCTTATGGCTATCGAACCGACCCAATCACCGTGCCCACGGAGGGTCATCAGCTCAGCGCCGGTTGCCGAGTCCCAGACCTTGATTGTATTGTCCCCACCACCCGAAATGATTCGCTTGCCATCCGGACTGATTGCTATCGAATCGATCCAGTTACCGTGCCCACGGAGGGTCATCAGTTCTGCGCCGGTTGCGGCGTCCCAGATTTTGATTGTTCTATTGGTACTGCCCGAGACGATTCGCTTGCCGTCAGGGCTGAACGCTACCGACTTAACCCCGCCTCTATGCCCACGGAGGGTCATGAGTTCGGCGCCGGTTGCGGCATCCCATACCTTGATTCTGTCTTGACTGCCTGAGGCTATACGCTTGCCGTCAGGGCTGAACGCTACCGACTTAACCTCGTCTCTATGCCCTCGAAGAGTCAATAGTTTTTCGCCGGTCGCCGCGTCCCATAGCTTGATTGTGTTATCCGCACTGGCTGAAACAATACACTTGCCGTCGGGGCTGAACGCTACTAAGTTGATCGATCGCCCATGCCCACGGAGAGTCCTCAATTCGGTGCCGGTTGCAGCGTCCCAGATTTTGATTGTTTTATCGTCACTGCCTGAGACTATTCGCTTGCCGTCCGGGCCGAATGCAACAGATTTGACGCATTCCTTGTGCCCGCGGAGGGTCATCAGTTCGTCGCCAGTTTCCGCTTCCCAGACCTTGATTGTGTTGTCGTAACTGCCTGAGATGATGCGCTTGCCATCCGGACTGAATGCAACAGATATTGCGAGTTTCTTGTGCCCAAGGAGGGTCATACGGGACTGGTCCGAGATATGCCGGAGGCGATACCATTCCCAGCCACGAAGATCTTCAGGACACGCATCCAACAGCTCGCGGACACGCCGTATGTTCGCCTCACGGTATTTGGCGTCAGCCAACTGAATACTGTTTACATAAAGAGTACGACGTAGCTCTTCGGATTTCTCCTTGGCTGCCTTTTCGGCGTTCTCAGCACGTATCAGAGCCTGTTCAACTTGTGCACGCATAGCGGCCTCCTTATCCCGTGCCTGCTCGGCCCGGGTACGGGCAATAGCTTCTCTCCCGAATGCGCTCTCAGCCCTGAAGTACAACGCTGTACTGACGATGAGGCCTAATACTATCGCTAGCGCCACGAGTGCAACTGTGGCGACTGAGCCGGCGTGTTTCCGCACAAACTTTCTGGTTCGGTACATTGCCGATTCAGGTCCGGCAATGAGAGGCGCACCAATCAGGTAGTTCTGAATGTCGTCGGCCAGCTCAGATGCCGACCGATATCTTCTCGTTCGATCTTTTCGCATCGCTTTCATGGGTATCCACTCCAATTCTCTGTGAAGACGTCTGGTTAATGTGATGATCTGTGTTCTACGGCTTTCCGCAACTGCCTTGGCCTTATCGCCTAAGCTCGTCAAACGGGCGCTTGGTGTTCTTGGCTCCTCTTCGCAAATTATATGTTGAATATGGTCAATACCACCTTCGCGAAGCCTTTTGGGATCGAATGGCGGTACGCCAGCCAGTAACTCATAGAGCACTACGCCTAACGAGTATATATCCGAGCGGGTGTCGATGTCCTGGTAGGCCATCTCAGCCTGTTCAGGGCTCATATACTCGGGTGTGCCGAGCAACTGGCCCTGCTCAGTGTACGATGTTTTCTCAGTCAGTGGCTGCGTGATGGCTTTGGCTATCCCGAAATCGATAATCTTCGGCACTGCCTTATCATCCTGAACGGACACTAAAATATTCGATGGCTTGATATCCCGGTGTATGATCCCTTTCTGATGTGCGTGATGAACGCCCTCACAGACCTGTTGGAAGAGTTCAAGTCTTTTCTCAATGCTTAATTTCTTCTCATCGCAGTACTTGGTGATGGACTTGCCCTTAACATATTCCATGACAAAGTATGGTCGCCCGGCCTCAGTAGTTCCTGCATCGAATACATGGGCAATATTGGCGTGCTCCAGCACGGCCAAAGTTTGACGTTCGGCTTCGAAGCGAGTAACAACCTGTTTTGTGTCCATGCCGAGCTTGACGATCTTCAGCGCGACTTTGCGTCTGACTGGCTTTTTCTGCTCGGCTAAATAGACTAGACCCATCCCACCTTCCCCGATCAGTTGTAGAAGCTCGTACCGGCCGATCTTGGTGCCTGGACCTTCGATCAGAGAGGGATTGTCAAGAGTAGCATCAGCGTCGCCTTCAAAAGCGATCTTGATTAGGCATTGAGGGCAAACTCCGTGCGGAGCATTTGCGGGTAGGTCAGCACCGCATTGTGGACAGCGATTTTTCTCGGCCATAATGACATCTCCTTTCTCGATACCGGTTGCTTCTATCTACTACCTAAGCAAAACGGCCGAAAGGTTACAGAAAATCTGAAATTTCTTTCGACTAATAGCAGGTGATCGACATAATACGACGGCAAAAACACCCTCAGATTTGATAGCCACCTGGCATCTAAGAACAATCTGAAATACAATCCGCGAAAGCCCCATGTCTGAAAAGCTCAACCGCCCAGGGCAGAAAAGAGGTTGCGGAGTTCCTCATCAATTTCGTCGGAGGTAGTAACCGTCTGAGCGATCTCATCCCGCAACAGCTCCCGGCATCTTTTCCGCAGACGATGGACAGAGACCTTCACAGCCCCTTCAGTTACACCAAGCTCGGTGGCCACATCGCGGTAAGGAATAGAACTAGCGCTCAGATAAACTTTCAAACAGTCAAAAAGCTTCTGTTTGTTCGCACTGGCCAATTCAGTTTCAAGTCGATCCATTGTCCGCTCCAACACTGTAAGTGCCCATGACTTCTCATACAGTTTCTCCGCGGACAATTGATGGGACGGTTCGAGGATGTACTGATTTTCAGCGTTCTCAAAGTCAAGAGATAGTAACCTCCGACCTCCACCGCGTTTTTGGGCCCGGGTGCGGTCATACTCATTGGCCAGGAAATGCTTCAGAGCGGTCAGCAGAAACGAGCGAAATTTCCCTGGCTTTGGGCCAACCTGCCGCAGATACTTCTTCTCCAACATCTGGGCAAAAAACGTTTGGGTGCAATCTTCCGCCTGGTGGCTGGCATAGCCGTGTCGCCGCAGATACGAATAGAGTGGAAACCAGTATTTCTGACACAACGTACTCAGGGCCTCTCGGTGCTGTGGGGATGAACTGTCTCCCGCTGCCAACACTACACTCCAGTGTGTGGTTGCAAACCGACTTGTGCCGGTTGGGGTAGAACTCACGTGGCTATCGTCTGACATTTTCAGCTAACCTTATCTTCAGCAAAGGATTTCAAGTTCTGTGTTATTCGAGAAAGATGTTCACCTGGCCATATGAGCGAAAGGCCACCAAGTTGCATAGTCTCCACGAATATTGTACAAGTCGATATAGGTTTTGGCAAGACTGGTTAACGTTCAGATTTGCGATTAGAAACGGGCATGCCGGTGCTGCGGGTGCGTATGGGAGATTTGCGGTCGGAGGTTCATAACGGGTTCATCCGCCCGTACAAAAAAAGAGATAACCCCTTGATATTAAAGAAGTTATCTCTAGGTCTTCATAGCGGGGGAGCGTTTCGAACATACGACCACCCTGTATTAGCCCTTCGAGATGACCTAAGAGATTATGTAGTTGATTGATTTGGGGATGGATCCCCGCTAACGGCTTGCGGGGGCAATCTGGGAAGTTTTTCCCAAAAGTGGGGAAATTGGCTTGACTGTTTTGCACCAGTCAGGTAATATATCATTTGCATTCAATATGACGGAGTAGTAGTGAGAAGGGTTTTTTTGCCTTCTACCAAGCTTTGCACCACAAAAAACCGGTTGTTTCGGAGTCCAATCCTGACAAAGGTGTAGGCAGAAAACGACTGGCCAGTGCGCCTACGTGAAAAACGTTTGGACAAAAAGGTTCATTTTGTTGTGAAAGAAAAAGCTGACGAAAAGAGGACTATTATGTCTAAGAAATTGATCTATTTAACTTCTTTTGTTCTGGTGCTGGGCCTAACTGCGGGCGTCGCCAACGCAGATTTCACCTTCGGTACTCCCACTAATCTTGGGCCAACCGTCAACAGTTCGGATGTCGAGCATGGGCCGAGCATCTCGGCCGACGGCCTGTCGCTCTACTTCCAGTCCAACCGGTCCGGTGGATCCAGTGGCGTCGACATATGGGTGGCAATGCGGGAAACGACAGACCACCCCTGGAGCACCCCAGTCAATCTTGGGCCAACAGTCAACAGCTCGGCTAAGGACGCTACCGCGTGCATCTCGGCCGACAGCCTGTCGCTCTACTTCAGCTCTGAACGGCCAGGCGGGTATGGTGGTGGCGACCTGTGGGTTACGACGCGGACAACGAAAGACGACAGATTGTGACGTTCCACATAATTCCAACCAGACAGCGGAAGCAGCCATTTTCTTTGACCGCTGTTCCAGTATTGTCTTGAAGGTTGTCGCCCATATCATCGGGCCCTGCTGAGTGACCCGGACGGAAACCCTTGCTCGTGGAGAATCACGTATAAGCCCCGAACTGATGCGAATCTGCCATATCAACCATGCAATATATTGCCATTTTAATTGGCTTGTGGCTCTGGAGCCGACCGATACAGCCGAATGTCGTCTATGTACAATGTACCAGTGGCACCATTGCCATCAATCCCAATACCCAGCTTCGTGACATTCTGCACGCTGGCGCCAAGTGATGCAAGGTCGATATTCCATTGCTTCCATTCTGCTTTCGCTATGTCACCCGCATCACCGCCATATACCACCTTGGAGCCGTCGACCTTCACATACAACTGCCCGGTGTTGCCCTCAGCGCCGTGGAAGTACAGCACCAATGTCACAGCGCCGGCTTGCGTCCAATTCTGCGGCGGACTCAGCGGCAGTTCGGCCTCTGAATATGCTGCACCACCGGTGTTGCTGTAGGACAACGGCATCGACTGCTTACCACCGTGAACGATAGTTTGCTCGCAAAAAGGAGGAATCTCATAACCAACGAGAGAGCCGTTTGTCGCGACGCCGTATCCGTCTATCCATACGTTAAATATCCTCTTGCTATCGGGGTCAGCGGGATCAAGGTCATTGTAGCTCTCGAAATCGTCCACAATAAGATGGTCGGTTGTCGTAAAGCTCCAGATGTTACTTTCCCAAGTAGTTAGGGTCTCGGCCTCATTGACCTCATCGACCCGCCAGTAGTAAGTCTTGCCTAAATCGAGGGACAAGGGACCATAGCTGACTTCGGTCGTGATGGCAACAGGAGCAGTACCGTCTATCACAAACTGCTCGTCAGCGCTGAAGTACAGATGGTGCTCAGCCGCCTCTCTTCCGGCTCTGAAGCTAAGAGTCACATCCACGTCCACATCCGTTGCCCCGGAATCTGGGTAGGGCTCTGTTGCATTCACAGGTATGTATAAGAAGCGAACCTCACTGAGACCATATTGGGGCATGATGCCTCCCCAGTTGCTGTTAGCTGTGAGCCTAACGTACTTTGCTGCCGTGCCGCCAAAATCAACCGTGGTATTTTGAGCATAACCGTCCGTGCCAGGCGCCCGGGCAAATTCATGAGTGATACCTAATCTTGTATAGTCGGTGCCGTTGGTCGAATACTCAATTGTAACATCCTTGAGCCCGAAACCGACGAAAGACTCAAAAGAGCTATTATGGTTCCATACCAACATCTCATACAGTTTATAAACCCTATCGAACTCATACTGTATCCAGGCCGGCCCCGGGTCACTCAAGGCGGTGATCCACATATCTACAGTCTCTACCGAGTGCAGGTCATCAGCATCCAATCCTGAGCCGTTTACAGTATTTTCAGGCTCTTCCGCCGCACTGTTGGAGCTGGAGGCAGTGGCAGTGATATTCACAGAAGGCACAGGAGGAGCGAACAGCTCGGCCGTAAATTGCCAGACCTCACCTTTGTACAAAGTAAAGTCCGGCGGAGCGTTCACTTCATCTATGCGCCAGTAGTAGGTCTGGTCGAATTGGAGAAGCTCAACAAGACCATAGCTGTTAGCATCCTGGTCCCGGCTTACCAGTACGTCCAGCGGATTAGCCCTGTCAGCATCGTTGACATCACTCGAATTTATGCCGAAATACACGTCGTGCTTGTCAGCATGCATTCCCGGTGTCCAGCTAAGGGCCAAATCTCGGGCCACATCTGTTGCCCCATCAGCCGGGCTCGGGTTCGTAGCGACAAGTGCTATGCCTTTCATGGCCAGTTGAATCTCTTCCTGCGTTAGTGCCCGGTCGTAAATGCGCACCTCGGCAAAGGAGCCAGTGAAGTTTAGTGCTTTCTGTACGCCTGTGCCCGTATTGTCGCCTTGGGCAGCGATCCGAATGCTATAGCCACCGAAGGTGTTCAGCAGTCCGACCGCGTTGGAGGTTTCCTCTTCAACGTTGACATAGATTCGGGCGGTCTCCCCGTCGTACGTGTAGACCAGGTGCCACCAGATGCCGGCAGCGGGAGCAGGCGAATGGGTGCCTTCATACCCCAAGTTTAGCGGGGAGTCCCCGGGTGACCAGTGGTCCACAGCGCCCAAGGTGCTGCTGCCGCCATAGTTGAAGGCCATGTTCGACCCGGCGGGCTGGCCCCGGCGTGCCCAAGAGACCATGGTCTCCTCTGAAGCAATCGAGGGATTGTAGACCCAGACCTCAATGCTTCGTGAGCCCGCACCTTCGATACTCGGTGTGGATGTGGGTCCTTCGAACCAGCTACTGCCGTCGAATGTTACGGCTTTCCTGCCGTCAACGTCCTCGACAACGGGGGCACCATGTGCCGTAAAGTCCCCGAGTGCTCCACGGTTGTACCAGGTTGTCACTCCTGTACCATAAGCCAGATCCTTGGCCCTTAAATCGACCAGCACGTCAGCCCAAGCAACGCCACTTATCAAGCCCAGCACTACAACAAAAGATACTAAATAAATCAATCCATCACAGCGGATATTCAATTCTCTGCACATGCTCAGTCCTCCTATTTATGACGATTTTAACTTGCTGTGCCTTGGCCCAAGGCCATAAGTTGCCAACCGAGGACCGACCTTTTATGCCGAGCAGCTATGGGGCTCTGTCCTGCCGGACATACACTCTAAGGGGGCCCACACCGAATCAACTCGTATGGGCCCCTAACTCATAGAATCTGTCAGTGCAACGACATCATTATTCGGTCGTTACTCGTTAACAACGTTTACATTCATGTCAAAACGGCTTGTCAAACGGCTCAGTCCTGCCTGCAAGCCACGCAATCTCTTGTGGTGTCAACGCGCGGTCGTAAATCCGGACATCATCAACCAAGCCGATGAAGAATCTGTCGTTGCTTGCCGGTCGGCTTCCAATCCTGACATCCTGGTCGGCGGTCAGATTAAACGCATCCGGGTCCTTAGTGGCTCTGGTGTCATCTATGCCGTCGACGTAAAGCATCACATCCGGATATGACAGCGTGGCGTTCTCTTGTATCGTCACCGCAACGTGGTGCCATCGGCCATCGTTCACATTGCTGTCGCCCTGGAGATTACCTGCATCATGCTCCATACGTATCCTGTTGGCGTTAATCCTAAAGCCAAACCTCTGACCGTCAACGTTGGGGCCCCAGCCCACGATTGTGCCGGTTCCAGTGGTGGTAGTATTGATCCAGGCAGTCACAGTAACAGCATTCGGGCCGAGAATGCCCTTGTAGCCGGTTATCTCTACAAAGTCGTTGAAACCATCAAAGCTGATGGCCTGGCCGACGTTGCCGGCTACAAAAGTGGGGTTGCCCATTACAGTGCCGTGGAGGCCGCTGCCAGAGCTGTCGTTGGCAGTGCCTTCAAATTCATAGTGCGCTACCAGATTACCCGGGGCCGGCTCGGCCGGCGTGGCTAATTGACGGCTATAAGGATACAGCCTGATATCGTCAACGAAAACCACACCCGAACCGCCGGGCATCATACTCGTCTCGTCGCCAAACCCAATACTAAGCTTCGTGATATTCTGCAGGCCCGCGCCAAGCGATGCAAGGTCAATATTCCACGGCTGCCATGGTCTTAACGTTAAGTTACCGGCGTCACCGTCGTATGTCACCTTAGAGCCGTTGATCTTCACATACATCTGGTCAGGAACATTATTCGGATCGCCAGAGAACCACAGAGACAATGCCGTAATACCGCTTTTGGTCCAATCCTGAGGTTGGCTCAGCGTCAGCTCTGCCTCTGAATATCTTGCCGTGCCCGCGTTGTCGTAGAACAGCGGCATCGACTGACCGCCACTGTGAACGATAGTCTGCTCAGCAAAAGGAGCAGCAGGATAACCGACGACAGAGCCGTTTGCCAGCTGCTCATATCCGTCTATCCACGCGTTAAATATCCTGTTGCTGTTGGGATCATCGGGGTCAAGGTCGTTGTAGGACTCGAAATCGTCCACGACAAGGAACTCGGGTGTCGTAAAGTTCCAGATGTCGCCTTCCAATGTTGTTGGTGTCTCGGCCATATTGACTTCGTTAATCTTCCAGTAGTAAGTCTGGCCCAAATCGAGGGATAATGGACCATAGCTGGTATCGGTCACTGTAGTAACGGGGACATTACCGTCTATCACAGCCTGCTCATCGGTGCCAAGGTACACATCGTGCTGGGCCGCCTCTCTGCCCGCTCTCCAGCTAAGGGTCGCATCCAGATCCGTATCTGTTGCGCCCGAATTCGGGGAAGGTTCTCTTGCACGCAAAGGTATATAGAAGAAACGCACCTCACTGAGACCATATTGGGGCAGGAGCCCTCTCCAGTTGCTGTTAGCCGTAAGCCTGATGTGCTTTGCTCCTACTCCACCGAGATCAACAGTAGTATTGTGTGCGTAGTCGGGCGCACCAGTGGCCTGGGCGAATTGGTGAGTAGTACCCAGTGTCATGTAGTCGATGCCGTTGACAGAATACTCGATCGTGACATCTTTGAACCCTAAACCGAGCACCGGCTCCAGGCTCTCATTCGAGTTCCATACCCACATCTCGTGCAGTTTGTAAACGTTGTCGAACTGAAATTCGATCCAGCTCGGCTGCGGCCCTATAGCGCTGCTCAGCCACATATCCGTACGTATTATCGAGTGTAGGTCATTATCATCCAGTCCTGAGCCGTTTACGGTATTTTCAGGCCCTCTACCTACGTCGCTGCTGGAAGCTGTTGGGGTGATATTCTCAGCGGCGAGTGGATAAGCTACAGGCTCAACGGTAAAGCTCCAGATATTGCCTTTGAAGATTGTGTTATCTGGTGGTGCATTGACCTCGTCTACACGCCAGTAGTAGGTCTGTCCAAGTTGCAGAAGTTCAGTATGACTATGGCTGGTAGGGTCCTGGTTTTGGCTTACCAGCACACCGAGCGCAGTGGTCCTGTCAGCATTGTTGACATCACTGAAATTTGTGCCGAGATACACATCGTGTTTGTCGGCATACATTCCCGGCATCCAGCTAAGGGACACATCTCGTGGCACATCTGTCGCCCCATCAGGAGGGCTCGGATTAAGGGCCAGTTCGGCGCCTAAAACGACACCAACGTTGGCTTGGAGCCATTCGCTGATGCCTTCAATCTGGGCCTCGCTCAGCGCCGTGTTGTACACGACCACCTCGGCAATCTCGATGTCCGCTACGGCGAGCGAGCTACCGATGGTTGTTGAGACACCTGCACGTAGGTCGCCAAGGTAGAAATTATCGACGGAGGTGATAAACGCAGTCCCAGGGGCGGAGTGTACCTTCACAAGTGTCCCGTCCGAATTGAACCACTGGTCGATGTCAATGTTGTTCATTCTCGCCACGCGGATGAAGAACTGATCGTCCGGATGGGTGACGGCGGCGGCGACCCTCCCATTATCCTTACGGATGCCCCCGTCAACCGACAGATTGAAGTTGTTACCCATGTTCTCTCCTTCACCGGATATTGAGCCAAAACCGACTGGACGGATAGTTGAGGGCGTGGTCGGGGTAACCTTGTACACGGTAAAAATGGTAAGCTCGGCCGGTCCTACACCGCCGTTGAGGTTGGTGGCCCGCATCAAGTCATCCGTTTCTGCCGCGAACTTAACGGTGGAGAAATCATTGTCAAACACAAGCGGATTGCTGCCGGATGAAAGCGTAGGGGCTACATAGGTAAGCGTCCAAGCAGCAACATTGCCCACGGGCTCGGCGTCGTTGCCTTTGGGGCTCAGATCACTCCATACACCGGTACTGGGGTTGAAGTAAGTGCCTGGGGCTCTAAGCCAAAGGCTAAGATTGCTGCTGATACTACCATCATCGGGCCCGAGCGGCACTCCTTTGGCAGCGCCGGCCGAACCCAGCACCAAAACAAAAGAAAATAAACAGATCAATTTCTTAAACATAATAATCCTCCTTCAAAAAAGTTAATATAATTAGGCTTTGGCCACAGGCCAAAATGCCGACCTCTCGGGATCGTTTTCAACAAGCACCGAATACAGAACACAGAAAAATCTGACATCCGGCTTCTTAATTTTTTTATTTTGTGCCCAGGACAATTTCTTTTAACGACTTGATTCTACCTCCTTATTTCTAAAAGCCCAATACAGGTCATTCATTGAAATGTAAAAAATGGGCACAAGCTCCACCACTTCTATTTTTACCAAATTAGCCACCTTCCCGTCAAGAAAAATTCAGGCAAAAATGCTGTTTAAAACCTCGCTCATCGGATATTTCTCCCAAGCAGTGCTTTTGGCGCCAATACCGAGAGAAAGAACAAAAGCAGAGGGAGAAGGTGAGCGACTTGCTAACAAATAGTTAAGGGGCCGTGTTTTCTCAATTTCATAGAAATTGACATTAAATTAGTATTGACAAATATTTGTACAACTGGCCGGGAATCGGGCGAGGGCTAAAACAGCACCATTTGGGTATGCTCAGGGCGCGCGCACTGGCTCTTATATACTGGTAGGGCCGGTTCAGACATTGTCATCTTCTTATTTTATTGTGATCCCACCCCAGACAAGAGGCCAGAAGGACTACAAGGCCTTACCAAACTCAGCCGAGAGGCCTGAGTAGAACTCCTGTGATTTCACAAAACCGCTTCCCTCAAACGAAACTTCTTGTTATAATGTCGTGGAAGGTTTTTACAGGATACTGTAGCTAAGAAGGACAAGTACGCATGAAAACGAAGCGTGTGCTATCTGCAAAGTCATTTTGTGTTCTGTTGGTCTTGTGCATGTTGTCGGCCGTTACAGCCCAAGCGGAAGGTCCCGAGCAGAAAGCCAAGCAGATTCTGGATACCACCAATATCAAAGGCGGTCTAATCGTTCACATTGGCTGTGGCGATGGGAAGCTCACGGCGGCGTTGCGGGTGGGCGACAGCTACCTCGTGCACGGCCTGGATAGCGACGCGGACAAAGTGCGTCAAGCTCGGCAATATGTCCGGTCCCTTGGAATATATGGGAACGTTGCCGTCGACCGGTTCGATGGCAAGTGGCTACCATACGTCGACAATCTGGTCAACCTGGTGGTGGCGGAGGATCTTGGTGGCATTTCTATGGAAGAGGTTATGCGGGTACTGTGCCCAAACGGCGTGGCGTATGTTAAGGAAGATGACACGTGGACAACGACAGTTAAACCCCGGCCAAATGAAATAGACGAGTGGACGCACTATCTGCACGGGCCCGACAACAATGCCGTGGCGAATGACACAGTAGTGGGACCGCCCCGGCACATGCAGTGGGTCGGCGCCCCTGGCTGGGCCCGCAATCACCACAAATTGTGCAGCATCAGCGCTGTGGTGACGGCACAGGGCAGGATATTCTATATCGTGGATGAGGCTTCGGCCGCGAACATCAACTTGCCGGGCAAATGGTCGATTGTGGCCCGTGACGCCTTCAGCGGCGTCACACTGTGGCAGAAACCAATGGCATCCTGGACGTGGCACGCGCTGCGTTTTCGGTCCGGGCCGCCACAGGTCACGAGACTCCTGGTGGCCTCCGGAGACCGTTTGTACGCGCCGTTGGGCCTGAACGAACCTGTTTCGGCCATGGACGCGGTCACGGGGGATACTTTGAAGACCTATAGCGATACCACCGGCGCCGAAGAAATCATCCTTGTCAACGACATCCTGCTCGTCCTGAAGGGCTCGCCTGTGGCAGAGCATGCTGATAAACATCCGGCATTTACGGGGAGATTTCAATTTCCGAACCGTAAGGCGATCATGGCGGTGCAGGCCCAGACCGGCCAGACGCTGTGGGAATGGTCTGATCCCCAGGCCAATCCTATGCCGGAGACCCTCGGCTCGGACGGCAGGAGGCTCTACGTTCAAGTCGGCGAAGGCGTGGTTTGCCTTGACCTGAACTCGGGCGAAACGCTGTGGACAGCAGGGCAGCTGGAGAAAAACCGGCACCGCAGTAAAGTGACATACGGCAAGCATACGCTGGTCGTTACCGATGGCGTGGTTTTGTGCAAGCTATCCGAAATGCTTACAGCGCTGTCGGCTGAAAACGGACAAAAGCTCTGGGAATGCCAAGCGGGCGGCGGATTTCATTCCCCTCTTGACATCTTTGTGATTGATGGCCTGGTCTGGCAGGGACTGCATGCCGGCGGTTCTGTGGCACCTGCCCCCACGCATGATTTCAATGAGGGCCGCGATTTGCACACCGGAGCGGTCAAGATGACCAATACCGTCATGGTGGAACTGCAGACATCGGGACATCATCACCGATGTTATCGCGAAAAGGCCACAGAGCGGTATATCATCACGGGCAAGCGCGGAATTGAGATGATGGACCTTGTAGGCGATAACCATTCCCGCAACAACTGGGTTCGCGGTACCTGCCAGTACGGTATCCTGCCTGCCAACGGGCTCATCTATGCACCTTCCCATGCGTGTGGCTGCTACATGGAGGCCAAGCTGCGGGGTTTCTGGGCCTTGTCCGCTGACAGTCCCAGTGTTCACCATGTCCCAGAGGACGAGAGGCTTGAGAAGGGGCCAGCCTACGGAGAGCAGGCCCAGGGCGAACCACAGGACGAAGAATCCTGGCCCCAGTACAGGCATGATCCACTCCGCAGCGGCATCGCGCGGACGGTCGTGCCGGCCCGGCTGGAGCCTGCGTGGAGGGCAGATATCGGCGGCCGGTTGACGCCACCTGTGGTCGCCGGCGGTAAGGTGCTGCTGTCGGCGGTGGATGCCGATACGGTGTATGCCCTGGATGAGAGGACTGGCAAGGTGATCTGGCAATACGTTGCTGGCGGCCGGGTGGATTCACCGCCTGCCGTCCACCGGGGCATGGTCCTGTTCGGCAGCGCCGATGGCCGCGTCTACTGCCTCAGACTCGCTGACGGCGAGTTAATCTGGCGTTTTATCGCCGCGCCGGCAGACGTAAGAGCCGTGGCCGAAGACCGGGTGGAATCACTTTGGCCCGTCCACGGAAGCGTCCTCGTCCCCAACGGTGTGGCCTATTGTTCTGCGGGCCGGTCAACCTGGCTGGATGGAGGAATCTACCTTTACGGACTTGATCCGGTGACCGGGACAGTCTTGTGCAGGGCCCATTTCGAGAGTCGGCACCCGAGGCTCGGAGAAGGTAAGAACGAGGCGATGCCGGAGCATGTTACGAGGATCGACCAGAACACTACCGACTACAAAACGTTCCTCGCGCCCGACCTCAGTGACTCCTTCTCCATGGCCGAGGGCACGATTTCCGACGTGCTCGTCAGCAACGGCTGGGATGTTTTCCTGCATCATGTCCGATTTGACAACATGCTCAGAAGACAGAACCGGATGACACGCCACCTGTTCTCGACCTCCAGCCTGCTGGACGATGCAGAAAACCACAGGTCACACTTTGTCCTGGGAACGGGAGATTTCAGCCGGATACCGGTTGCGTATTCATGGATCGTAAACCGGCCCGGTAAGCGCAGCCCGACGATCGCGGTGCCGACCGGCGTGCTGATGGTCTACGATGACCAGGCCGTCTGGGGGGTCAAGAGAAAAGGCGATGCCAACGGCAGGTATTCTCTGTATCAGAAGGACAATACCCCGTTCTCAGATGCCGAGGAGTCCTTGCCTGATTTCCGCAAGATCCCTAAGGAACAGGTGGATGAGTCCGTCTGGACCAGGGACCTGCCTGTGCGGACGAAGGCCATGCTCAAATCCGGTGAGTGTCTGTTTATGGGCGTGATGCCGGTGGATATCTCGCAAGATGACCCTCACGCAGCTTACGAGGGCCGAAAAGGCGGGATGATCTGGGTCGTCGGTGCCCAGGACGGCAGCAAAGTCTCCGAATATGACCTGGGGGCACCCGTGGTCTGGGATGGCATGGCTGCGGCAAATAGGTGCCTGTACGTCTCAACGACAAATGGCAGTGTGTTGTGTCTGGCCGGGAACTAAGGTTGGTGTTAAACTCTGAAGCACTAATTGAAGCCAGTACGTGATCTTGCCTTTCAACAGCAGCTCTCAGTCGGCGAGAGCCGCTTTTCAATTCTGCTTTGTGGTAATTCAAATGAATCTAACTGAATCCATCTGGAAGAACGGTATCAAACCCAAAGATGGCGAGGAATTCGACCGCAGCCTGGAATTCTTCTAGATGGAGGAATTTGAGAAGACTTGACACGCGATACATGGTGTCCCGTGCCCCGAGCCTGAGATATACGAGATCAAAGAATTTGACATTGTATTGAAAGGCTCAGTACGTGAGAAATTGGACAGGAACAAGATGGAATAAACGGGGTTGGTGTTGCAAGCGCGTTGAGCAGGGCTTGGTAGAGATGCTCAGCTCGCTTTGTTGCTCGTTCATAAGTGGAGAGCTGAGATTGAGAGGGCCGTAGATAAGGTTAGGCTCGGTGTCGTACCGGCCAGAAAAAGGAAGAGTCGTTAAAACGCAGAAAAAAGAGCGAAAAAAAGTGCTTCCTTTCAAGCAAGGTCTTCACCTTTGAGTCTTCTTTGCAATCTGAGAACGAGATTCAGGGCTCGCACTGGAACAACCATCGGCAGTTCATGGAACGACCGTTGGCGACAAGATGGCCTGTCTGAAGATTTCTCGATGATGCCGATTGCTTAGTCTGTTTTTGTGAATTTCGAATATCTTGTGGTGCACAATTTGCTTGTTTTTTCACAAACGCATGGCTACATTTGGGTACGTGCCGTTCTAAGGTGATTCATCCTGCACTGCATAGGCCGGACCTTGAACAGTTACCAAGATTGAAAAGAGGAGATAATCATGGAGCATCATTCGGAATATCGCTTTCTGCCCTGGTTCCTGGTACTCAATTGTGCTCTTCTTCCCGCCTTCGGGTTTGGTGCGGAAACTGACGACTCTGCATGGTGGAAGAATCGGCCGTTGAGGATATACCATCCCAACATGCGGGAGGTAGAAGCCGATGACTTTGACGTCAGGCGTTTCATAGCCGACTGCAAATCTCTCCATGCTGAGGCCGTTGTTTTCAGCACCGGGGGGATATACGCGTTCTACCAGACGCAAGTTCCGCATCACGTGAAAAGTCCTCACATGAAGGACAGAGATCTCTTGAAAGAAGTGATCGAAGAAGCTAGAGCCAATGGAATCAAAGTCATTGCCCGGTTCGATTTCAGTAAAGCCCGCCAGAATCTGCTTGAGAGTCGCCCTGAATGGTTCTATCTGGGGATGGACGGAAAACCACAACAGCGGCGAGATGGTTTGTATCAGACGACGGTGCTTGGCGGTTACCAGAACGAGGAATTTGCGATGCCGGCGCTGTGCGAAATTCTGAGCGGTTATGAGGTCGACGGCTTTCATCTTAACGCCCCCGGTTTTGGGGGAACGGTCTTTGACGAAGCGACAATCCGGAAATACAGCATACCGACCGGTAAGGAGGCCCAACATCGGTGGCGGGAGGAGAGGTTAGCCGACCAAATGAAGAAATACAGGCAAGTTATTCAGCAAGGTAATCCTGAGGCTCTTTTCATGGCCGAAATTAACAGTCCGGAAAGCCCGAGATGGGGGTTGAGTCGCGGTTTCAACCACGAACTTCTGGCTGAGGGATATACCAATCTGCTCTCGACCGCCGGAAGGCCGGATGATGAGGATCTCTACCGATTGCGCTGGTGGGTGGGGCTGACAGCGGATTGGAGCCACGCGTCAAAATCAGAGACTTCGGGTTTACCACTCGTCAACCTCAAGGTCGGCTATCACAAAGGGAAACTGTCCCTGAAACCCGTTGAGGAGTACGCCTTCTATTGCTACCAGGCGCTGGCCCACAATGCCGGCATCAAGGCACCCACATACGGTCTGCTAGGGAATATGCCCGACCCGCGTACGTTTTCCATGATCGCCGATACCTTTCGATTTATGGAGCGATGTGAGCCCTATTTGACATCCGCCGAACCCATTGCACCCGTTGCGCTGATTTGGCCAAGAGGAGAGGATACCATTGGTGATGAAGGAACGTGGAGAGATGAAATGCTGGGGCTTTACCGAGCCATGGTTTCCCGACACATTCTATTCGAAATCGTTTTGCCCCATCGCATTCCGAAGAACCTCGAGCGCCGATATCATACGATTGTGCTTC
>JAUXAL010000103.1 GCA_030619925.1 Phycisphaerae bacterium
AGCATTAGGCATGGGGTATGATAAGCCCGATTTAGGATTTGTAATTCATTATCAGCGGCCAGGGTCCGTAATCCACTACTACCAACAAGTTGGCAGGGCTGGACGAGCTGTCGAGTCAGCGTACGGGATTTTATTCTCTGGAAAAGAAGACGATGATATTGTCAACTACTTCATCGAACAAGCCTTTCCACCTCAGAAGTATGTTGACCAACTTCTTACTGTGTTGTCTGCAAACGAAGGTTTATCACGAGGTCAACTACAGGAAGCAGTGAACATTCCAAGTGGTCGTATCGAGCATACTATTAAATACTTGCTGGCTGAACAACCTTCTCCTATAAGTAAACAGAACGGCAAATTGTACAGAACTCCGGTGCCTTACCAACTGAATAAGGAGAGAATCCAGGAGATTACGAAAATCAGATATCACGAACAAAAGGTCATGCAGGAATTTATGCAGACGGAGAAGTGCCTGATGCAATTTCTGGCGAAGGAGCTGGACGACCCCAATCCTGAACCTTGCGGAAATTGTTCAAATTGTGTAGGAAAGCCTCATTTTCCACTTGAATACTCAGATAATACAGCGATTGCTGCCATCGAGTTCTTGAAACGCAGCTACATCGAAATCACACCGAGAAAGATATGGTTTAAGGATGCCTTCCCGACTTACGGCTTCTCCGGGGCCATTGGTGATCTAATGGCCGAAACGGGAATATGCTTATGTCTTTGGGGAGATCCTGCTTGGGGGCAGATGGTCAAAGAAGGCAAGCAATTACGTGGTAGTTTTGACGATGCATTGGTCGAAGCTTCTGTCGATCTGATTCGAAACCGTTGGAAGCCCTCCCCGTTTCCAACGTGGGTGACATGCGTTCCCTCCCAAAGACAAGTTTCTCTTGTTCCAGATTTCACCCAAAGAGTTGCTGAGAGATTAGGGTTAGCCTATTCAGACTGTGTTGTCAAAGTACGTGAGCACGAACCGCAGAAGCTGATGCAGAACTCATTTCATCAGGCTCGAAATCTGGATGGCGTATTTGACGTTACAAAAGGAAAAGTTCATAATGATGTCGTTCTCCTGATTGACGATATGATTGATTCGAGGTGGACGTTCACTGTCGTGGCAGCCCTTTTGAAACAAGCGGGGAGTGGCGTTGTTTGGCCGTTCGCCCTAGCAATGACATCGAAATCGAAGTAAGCGTTATGACACCAAATTTATCACCAGACACAAAAGCGATTTTGTTGCTCTGTAGCTCGTGGGGCAAGAAGGACAACACACTTAAGCCTCTTACGTTCACTGAGTATAATAAGCTTACGGACTGGCTAAGACAGAAAGAACTTAGACCATCCAATCTGTTCGATTCGGATGCACACCTCAAGAATCCATCCTTCCCTTTTGAATCTGCTCGCTTTAGCTTTCTTCTTAATCGCGGCGGAATTATGGCAGTAGAATTGGAACGCTGGCTCAATACCGGCGGATGGGTCATAAGCCGTGCTGATGAAGAATATCCTCAAAGACTAAAGCAAGCCCTGGGTAAGAATGCTCCCACTCTATTCTTCGGAATCGGTACAAGATACTTTTTATCCACAGGTGGAGTGGCTTTAGTAGGATCACGAGATATTTCAGAGGAGGGTCAAGAAGCAACACAAAGAATATCCATGGGGTGTGCTGAAAGGCGAATCACGGTCATTTCTGGTGGAGCACGAGGTGTTGATCAGACGGCGATGCAATCCGCTTTGGAGGCAGGTGGAAAGGTCATTGGTGTCTTGGCAAATGACTTGGCTCGCACCTCAGTAACAAGAATCTGTCGGGACTACATAGAAGGAGAAAAGTTGGTGTTACTCTCTCCTTTCCACCCTAATGCACGGTTCCAGGTTTGGAATGCAATGGCAAGGAACAAGGTCATTTATGGCCTTTCTGATGCGGCCGTAATAATAAGCTCGTCCGATGGCAAAGGAGGAACTTGGGAAGGAGCTATGGAGAACCTTCGGAAATGGCATATTCCGCTCTTTGTCAGAAAGGATTCGTCTCTACCGGGAAACCTTGACCTAATTGATAAAGGGGCATTTCCTCTGCCAGAAGAAGCATATGACAATACCGACCTGTTGCTGAGTAGATCCCTCAATAGGTCTTCAAGCACAAAAGGCAAGACTCTATTTGACTAAGCACCCTATTATGATTGCCATGCAATAAACTTGGGGGCTAAATATTTTTATTTGTTGAAGTTCAAAACTGCAAAATCACGATGGAATTTCTTAGCTGCGCTATTCCACTCCGCCTGCGGCGGACTTTCAGCACGGCGGATAAACTCCGGCCTTTGCGGCTTTTCGTGGCTTAAACCTCTCCCTCACGGTCGTGGCTCCGTAGTGTATCGTTCTCTGTGAACTCTGTGGACCAAAAAATCCTTGAAATCTAATCTGTTTTATGGTATAATACATAAATAACATACGTATGTCGTATATCGTATATCGTATAGTTTGTTGTTTATCGACATCAGACTTCGGACTTCTGACTTCAGATAACAAACATCAGGGGGTTCCTAATGGCCAGCGAAACCCAAATTTTTTCCCGTGAGATGATCTTATCTGCCTACAAGGCAGCTCTACATCTGTCGAGAACCCTCTACAAATCAACCCTTTTTATGCAAAACAAAGCCAATTTCCGAAAAAGTCAAATGAATGTAAATCTATATAATACAACGGATTATGAAAATAAAAGCGATTGGACACCTGGTGAAAACAAACCCAATTCAAAGCCAATCAAAGCCAATTTCCAAAGAGCCCAAATGAATGTAAACTCACTTATAACAAAGGATTACAGAAAATAGGATGATTTCGCAGTCCAAAAAAACAAAGCCAATGTCGAAAATCAAGGCCGGTGAGGAATCTATTAAAACAGACTGTGAAATGTCAGGCATTAGGGTAAGCAAATGAAATTAGTTACATATTCTAAAGATAAGTCGATTTCGTGTGGAATACTGGTCGCTGGCGGGCTGATAGATATCCCGTCGGCCTGGCAGGGTCCAAATCTGCCCCACAGTGTAAAAGAAATCCTGCAAAGGGGCCCGGCCTGCCTCGCGAAACTCGCCGAGTTGGCGGACTCAGCCGGTGATTTAACGCCCCTTGATTCGGTTAAGCTCCTTGCGCCTATCCCTCGGCCGAACAAACTGCTCGCCCTTGCGGGAAACTATGTCGAGCACATCAAAGAGGCCGGCCTTAAGCTCGGCCTGTCCGATTCGCCCAGCCAAACGACGGTGCCAAGGCCGTTTCTTATGCCGCCGACAGTGGTAATCGGGCCCGATGAGCAGATACCCTGGCCGGCTTACAGCAAAGAAATAGACTATGAAATCGAGCTTGCGGTGATAATCGGCAAAAACGCCAAGGACGTTTCGGCCGCCGACGCCCTCGATTACGTGGCCGGTTACACTATCGCCAACGATGTATCGGCCCGCAGCGTAACTTTCACAAAGAATAGAGCCAAGCGGCCCTGGGATGAATTTTACGATTGGCTCAACGGCAAGTGGGCTGACGGATTTTTGCCGATGGGTCCGTATTTGTTAACGGCCGATGAAATCGGGGATGTGCAAAATCTCGGAATGAGCCTTACCGTCAATGGTCAGGTTCGCCAGAAAGCCAATACTTCGCAGATGATTCACCTGGTGGCTGATATTGTATCGTTCCTGAGTCACATTATGACGCTCGAGCCGGGCGACGTAATTACTACCGGCACACCGTCTGGTGTAGGTTTGGGCACAGGTGAATTTTTGCCCCCGGGCGCTCGCATCGAATGTACTATTGAAAAACTGGGGACGCTGCGAAATACGCTTGGCCACCGGCCGGAAGAGTTCTACGAACCACTTGGCGATTGACTATTGACTATTTGCTATTGATGGTAAAGAGTGAACTTTCACATCTTTACGTGAGGGCAAATGTGAGGAATTTTCCTACAAGCCCACAACCCCACAACCCAAAGTTACAACCCAGCAATTTGTAGGAAGGGCACGTAGTACTTTTCATTAGTAAAAAGTACTACGTGCTTTGTAAAAAAACACGCACACGCAGTAAAAAAGGAAAGACCACAGGCTCAAGACCACAGGCTCAAGACCACAGGCTCAAGACTCCAGGCTCAAGACCACAGGCTCAAGACTCCAGGCTCAAGACCACAGGCTCAAGACCACAGGCTCAAGACTCCAGGCTCAAGACCACAGGCTCAAGACACAGGACAAAAGATTCGATGCTCGATACTTGATGCTCGATGCTGGAGCGAAGCGGAAGTCCGCCTATAGCGGGCTCGTTGCTCGTAGGATGTTAAACGGTTATCAGGTTATCAGAAAATCAGGGTGCAGCGCCGTAAGGTGTCCTGTGGAGTTATCAGGACAGCAGGGTATCAGGTAAAAGAACAGAAGACCCAAGGCGAATGGTGATTGGTGAGCTAAAGTGAACTAAAGTGCCTAAAGTGAGCTGAAGTTCGATGCTTCCGCCTTCGCTGAAGCTTCCATCTTCACTAAAGCTTCCAACTTCGCTAAGGCTACGACGGACAAGTCGGCGGACAAGCGATACTCGATGCTTGCCCCGTACCAAACCTGTCCTGCCTGTCCCGTACCAAAAAGACTCTTATCGTCGTTTGGTGCTGGAAGTGGAATCGAAGGATAAGCTTCTGCCGTCTGCCCCCACATTTCGTTAGCGGGGGTCATTTGGTGCGGGGCTCGCCGGTTTCGTTTGGACAATATCACGGGGTCTACCCGCAACATTTTTTGGGAGTCTGCTCAGTCTGCTCCTTCTGGCGCCTGTACTCCAACACGCCCCACGGCTCCTCACCAAGCTCGCCGGCGTCATTCAGCATGTAAGCCTCCGCCCTCATCATGCCGTCATCGGTTTTCGAGTAAACGATTCCTATCTTGCCGGCCTTGCCGTCAGCCGGGATGTGCTCGGTTTTGTGGATGGCCGTGTCACCCTTTAACTCCCAGGACCCCTTGCTGGTACCGCCTCTGTTATCTGCCCCTATCTGCACGACCTTGTCCTCGGACGCCATGTAGAAGATCATACCGTGGTGCTCGTAATCGCCGCGTTTAAAGTGCACAGTAATGGCGTGCTTGTTGAGCTCCCATTTGTAGACGATTTCGTACTTTTGACCCTCCTCGGTCTCAGCCACCCATTTGCCGACTATCCAATCGAAGCCGGCTTCACTCATAAGATCACCCAGCTTCTCCTTCTCCTTCTCCTGGGCTGCTGCCTGACCGGCGAAGATAACAAGGCCGGCTGCCAGTGCCAGGAGAGCCCTTCTTAAGCTCGTGTGCAGTCTTGCGGTTTTTAGTTGGTTCATTGCCCTTTGCTCCTTATCTCTAACTGAGTTTTGTATTTAGAATGCTCAGCCAACTCGACGTGTCAAGAGTAAGCTGCCCTGCCTTACTAAGATACCAAATTTGCCCTTAAATTGCCACTATTTCTTTCCAGCATTTACGTGTGAGGGCCGACCAGCGTGGAAAATCAATCATTTACGCAGGTACTTGTGGACAAAAATCGGAAAATTCAAATTTTTTTTTACTTACTTCTACAAAAGAACTTAAGAGAATTGGCCGGCTGACAAATTTATCACATTTCGAATCATTCGTGCAGGTAGCTCTAATAGTAGGGGGCCCGTTGGTAGGCCTGCACATAGCCGACAGGGGATAGACGACCGACGAGAGACCAGCGACGGCACAGGATGGGGGAGTAAATCATCAAGGTTGTTCTTAACATACCGAGGCGGCTGGAGAAACCGCTACTTTTTATCGTGCTTTTGTATCGGCGGATTCGATACGGCTACGCCTTCAGAAAAATCCCGTTAACAAGGGGAAAATATACCATAGTTGACCCCGAAGATTACGACCGATTAAGAAAGTACAAATGGTATGCCCAGAAAAACATACATACCTTTTATGCTGTCCGCTCTTTGACAAATGGAAAGAAAGAAAAACGAAAGAACGCCTACATACATCATCTGGTCATTAACATTCCCGATGGTATGTTCTGTGACCACATCAACCATAATGGTCTCGACAATCGCAGGGCAAATCTGCGCCCCGTAACATTAACGCAAAACGTCTGGAACAGAAGAAAGTTCAAAAAACCCTCTCGTTCAAAATACAAAGGCGTCGACTGGTCAACAGAGATGAAGCGATGGAGAGCCAGAATCCGCGTCAACGGCAAACGAATCTACCTCGGCTCCTTCAAACACGAGATTGAGGCGGCGAAGGCTTACGACACCGCCGCTGCAAAATATCACGGCCAGTTTGCTGCCCTGAACTTTAAATCTTCAAGAAAGTCGCAACCCCACAATTTATGCCGTCGCTCGTGACTCGCAAGGACGGAGGGCAGACGACAGAGGGCGGGGCCGGGCGTAATCACTGCCCTGCGAGTCTTAACACGGCCAAGATAACCAAAAGACCGAGCAGGAGCAGTGCGGCTCTCAATATTCGCATTTGTTGTGTTCTGGCTTCCACGAACCGCCATATAAAAGTCCAAAGCGCCGCGACAAGCGATATGCGTAAAACAAAAAGTGCAATCCTTCCAAACATAAATACATAATACCCTATTTTAACATTAGGAGTCAAGTAAAAAATACCCTATTTTAGCACGTAAGGTTAAGTAAAAAATGGGGGAACCTGCAAGGCAGCAGGTAACTGGCCATCGGCATATATCACCGTATATTTGCCTTTTGGCGGTTTGGGGGCAGGCAGAAGATTTCTTTAGTCTCTCGCAACGCTGGGCCTGACAGACCAAGGATGATACAAAAGCTGTTAAACTTGCGCACAGAGGCCTCACAGGGGCTTTAAGCCCGTAGCATGGCCGATTAACAGCCGTTTCAATACTGGTAGGGCGGTTTTGTAGTATTCTTGTTAGAGGCCTTAAGTATCTAAAATTCTTTTGTGAACAAGATGTCCTATAATTTTATGTATAAATTTAAAGTAATTGAGAAAGATAAGCCGAGTAAGATTAGGTCGTTTAGGACGTTTGTAGTGTCTTGGTTTCTTTATTATTCAATTTAGGAGAGTTAAGAATGCAGTTTCTGGAAGAAGCAAAAAGATGGCTTAGTGAGATTACAGAAATTATCTTATTGTTGATCGCCCTTGGGATTGCGATTAATATCCTCCTTGGCCCTAACGTTATGTTTTTTGGAGGAATTGTTGCCAATCTCACTGGATTGATTGAAACGGTGGGCGAAAGTGGCCTTGCTGGTTTGATTGGTCTGGGCATTATTATTGTGCTGTTTCAGAGAAAGAGAGCTCCTGCGTACGGCCAAGGCCAGTAGAGTCGCACTTGTTTGCCGTCGTCAGAAGTGCACAGGTTAAGGCTTTTGGTTAGTGAGACTGTCAGGTAGTTTCTACATGTGGGAAACTGCTTGCAATGGACGATTGTTAGCTCCGTAAACCTGATTCATTCGTCGAGGTGGAGTTGACCTATACGCCGGTCCCGGAATCCTCCACGCTGTGGCTGCCCGGCTTGCCCCATTAGAAGTGAGGCATCAGGCCGTGTGTGGATTTCTAACGGGGCTTGCGTGAGGTGATGGTGGGCAGGGAGCTGATACGGCTCGGCGAATTTGCACTTTTGAATTTGGAATCGCAAGAAATGAGGGCATAAGCTGTTGCTTATGCCCTCATTCAATTCAATATTCACAATCCACTAACGACTATCGACCATTCACTTAGTGGCTCAGGTTATCAGGTTATCAGGAAATCAGCTTGGAGGATACCAGGAATCAGGATATCAGGATTATAGTGTTAGGGAATTGGTGGCTTAGCTTATCAGGTGACCAGGACAAGGTTTTGAGATTGCCGCGGCCTGCTTCACAGGCCTCGCAATGACGTTTCTAATAGATTCCTCGCGGAGTTTACCCTTGAGCAAAGCGAAGGGCTCGGAATGACGGCGTATGGATTCCTGCTGGAGTTTATCCCGCACCGTGATGCGGGGATGCGGGGCAGGAATGACAGCGGCTATCGAGCCCGCCATAGGCGGACTTCCGCTTCGCTCCAGCATCGAGCATCCAGCACCCAACTTTAGCTCACTTTAGGCACTTTAGCTCACTTTAGCTGACCACTCACCATTTGTCTTGTGTCTTGAGTCGTCTGCCTTCCGGCCTCTGCCTTCTGTCTTCTGTATTCTGTCTTCTGTCTTCCGTCTTGAGTCTATGCTGTTTTATGGTCCATGAAGCCTTCGAGTTTACGGGCCCTTACGGGGTGCTGGAGCTTGCGTATGGCTTTTGCTTCGACCTGTCTGACGCGCTCGCGGGTAACTTTGAAGATTCTGCCGACTTCCTCTAACGTATAGGTATAGCCGTCACCGATTCCATATCGCAGCTTGATGATCTCGCGTTCGCGATATGAAAGTGTTTTTAGGACTACATCGATTCTCTCTTTGAGCATTTCCTGAGTGGCTGAAAGCACCGGTGAGTCGATATCGTGATCTTCAATAAAATCGCCGAAGTAGCTGTCTTCACTTTCGCCGATGGGCCTGTCAAGGCTGATTGGATGCTTGGAAATCTTCAGTACCCTGCGGCTCTCCTCGACGCTCATCTTGGCTTCTTCGGCGATTTCTTCGATAGTAGGCTCTCTGCCGAGCTTCTGATGCAGAACTTTGCCGGCGGTTCTCAGTCGGCTCATCGTCTCTATCATATGGACGGGAATGCGAATGGTTCGTGCGTGGTCGGCAATCGCACGGGTAATTGCCTGCCGAATCCACCAGGTGGCATAGGTGCTGAATTTATATCCCCTGCGGTACTCGTATTTGTCCACAGCTCTCATCAGGCCGGTATTGCCTTCCTGGATTAAATCCAGAAAAGTCAGGCCCCTGTTGCGATATTTCTTGGCGATAGAAACCACCAATCTAAGGTTTGCGCTGGAGAGGGTTCGCTTTGTGTTCTCGTATTGAGTGAAGACCCTATCGAGGGTGCGGAGTCTCTTGTCAAGCTGTTTTGGCGTTTCCATTACCAATTCCTGAAGGCCTGCCAGCTCCTGCTTCATTGCGCCGATATCTTCGGCGATTATCTCATCGTTGGGCCCCGCCGCGATACTCTGCTCTAATTGATGCATTTTATTGCAGATTCCGTGTAGTTTGTTTTTGATCGGCTGAATTCTGCTGGTTCGCAAGCTAAGCTCTTCAAGCAGCATTGCGATTTTTCGTTTGGTTCTGTGTATTCGCTTCAATGCCGCTTTAGTTTCATCCTTGTTGTGGTTCGCGAGAGCTTTCTTAAAGAGGCTTTGGTTGATTTTGAGCAGCTTATCCACGGTCTTGATGTTCTCAGGCAGTCGCTTTTTTATTACATTTTTGACAAGGTGTTGTGCAGTGCCGGTTTTGATTGTTCTATCAAATGACATTGTGCCGTTGTGCACCTGCTGTAGTAAATCGAGGGAGTTACTGGCGCAATAGTCACATTGGAGCATTTTTCTTCTGAAGCCCATTCGCGTCATTTCAATTTTTCGTGCGAGAGCGATTTCAGATTGTCTCGTCAGCAGCGGTATCTGGCCCATCTGAGTCAGATACATGCGGATAGGATCGTCAATTCGTCGGGAGACGTCTTCGCCAATCAGTTGTTTTTCGAGCAGTGCATCCTCCTTTTTGAGTTGCTGTTCTTTGCTGGTTTCTTCCTCGGCCAAAGACTCATCGGACGTTTCAAACTCCTCCTCTTGTGCTTTCCTAACCTGTTGGGATTTCACATCAGCTTCATCAAGCAGGCTGATTCCCATTTCATCCAGCGTCTCTAACAATCCATCCAAGCGACTAGGACTGACAGCCTCGTCGGGTAAATCCTCGTTCATTTCCTCGTACGTAAGGAAGCCTTTTTTCTCGCCCTTTTCAATGAGCATTTTTATCTGCTGTTCGGGGTCTTTGATTTGGGCGCTCTTTGAAGACTCGCCATCAGGGCCGACTTGACTGGGGATATTTGGTTTGCCTGTCTTTGTTCGTTTTTTTGCCACGATTTGCACCCTTATTAACTGTTTTCTATTAACTATTTACTATTGATTACTGCTTGCGGTTCATTATTCCTGATTACTTTTTTTACTTTTCAATATTCAATAGACAATTTTCAATTTCGCTATACCATTCCCACATTGTGCGGGTTTTCCTTTCCAGTATTTTCATGGACACGCCGAAGAAACTGTCTCTGGTCCTCTACGTCCTTGATCCGGCTCTTCTGCCTCTGAGCCTGACACCGTTGGATCGCATCCAGGGCCCCGGTTAAGCGAGCACGAAAGTTGCCTTTTTCTTCTCCGGCCTGCGCTAATTGCACAAGACATTCGCCGAGCTCTACAGATTCGGCCCTGGCCAGCATTTCTGCAAGCGAAGGTTTTGGTTCGGCGTCGAGCGCTTCAAACAGTATCGCCGCTGTTTGCCTCAATATCGGTACATCGAAGAGCTCTGCTGTAATTTTTTGTTTTGCAATCTCAAACAGTTCCGGCTCATCCAGGGCCCCCGCAAGGCGGGAACCCAGCAATACTTCCAGGACCTCGCGTTGCGCCATGGCAAAGAGGCCCCGGCCGAAATCTATGCTTTGGGCTTTTTGGTTTTCAGTGCCATAGCTCGCGGCTCTTGCCACTCTGTTGACTCTTCGAGACAATTCGGCGTTTAGCTCTTTGGTGTCAAGGCCGATAATCTTCGAAAGCCGGTTCAGTACCAGTCCTCTGTCTAAAGGTGGCAATTTGCCCGCCCATAAGCTGGCGGCTATTGTTTGCAAAAACTCTTCAATCGCTGACTTTCTGCCGGCAAACGTATCGTCGCTGCCGAAGCTTTCTGTAAGCCGGTTCCATTTGAACTGGAAAACATCCACAGCTTCGTCGGCCAGTTGTTCGAACCGCTCTTTACCAGCGGCCAGAAGAAAATCACAGGGGTCTTTTCCTTCCGGCACCGAGGCAAGTTTTATATCTATACGCTGCGACAAACAGACATCCAGCGCCCTATTGGCGGCTTCGATGCCTGCTGTGTCACTATCAAAAACCAAAACTGCTTTTTTTGCATACCGCCGCAGGATGCGCCCCTGGCCGGCGGTGAAACTGGTGCCTAACGACGCAACAACATTCGAACAGCCAAATTGGTGCGCCATTATGCAGTCGGTATAACCTTCGGCGACAACTGCTGTGCCTGTCGAGACAATCTGGTGCCGGGCCTGCTCCAGGCCGTACAGCGAATTGCTCTTGTCAAACAAAACTGTGGTTGGCGAGTTTATGTATTTGGCGCTGGCTTCATCCAGCGTCCGGCCGCCGAAGCCAATGACCCTGCCCGTCACATCAGTAATAGGAAACATCAGGCGGTTTATGAATTTGTCCTGATTTTGAGCCGTGATCAAACCTGCCTGTTCCAGCAGCTTCATTGGAACATTTTTGGCTTTCGCCGCCCTAATCAAATCACTCGCCGAATCAATAGCCAGGCCAAGCTGCCATTTCTTCATACTTTCACGTGTTATCTGCCTTTGGGCGATATAATCGCGAGTCGATTTGCCCTTTTTTTCATCATAGAGATTTTTCTGGAAGTGTTGGGCCGCCCAGGCATTGACCTTTGCGAGCCTGTTCGGGTCGACGTCCGGTGGTCGCTCTTGGGTCCGGCCCTTAACAGCTCTGGCAGGTCTCAGCTTTATGCCCGCGCGCTCGGCCAGTCTTTCTATCGCCTGCGGGAAAGTCAGGTTCTCACGCATCTGAACGAATTTGAACACGTCACCGCCGGCACCGCAGGCGAAACACTTGAATATCTGCTTGGCGCCGTTGACATTCATGCTCGGGCGGTGGTCGTCGTGGAACGGACATAGGCCCACCATTTCCCGGCCCTTTTTCTTCAGACTCACGTGCTCACTTATCACGTCAACGATGTCGTTGGCCTGCTGAACCTGAACAACTGTACTATTATCAAACATCCCTGACATACTTATACTTGGTGACGCAAATCCCTCTCGAATTGATTATTGACTACCATCCGACTACTTAAGTATAGTCCCGATTTGCTAAAAGTCAAGTCGTGGCTCAAAAATCCGTTTTTAATACTAATAAAGCCGTTTTCGTACGTTTTGGACATTTGGTGAAATAGGACACTTCTCGATACTCGATGCTGGATGCTCGTAGGATGGTAAACGGTTATCAGGTTATCAGAAAATCAGGGTGGAGCACCGTAAGGTGTCCTGTGGAGTTATCAGGACAGCAGGGTATCAGGTAAAAGAACAGAAGTCAGAAGAACTACTTCGCAGAGTAGCAAGCCCATACTACCACCGTCTTTATTTTCCTATTTTTATCCCCTTGTAACTTCGGCAATGAGCCCTCGCATAAATTCAGCAGCTAATTGTGCATTTTTTTCTGCATATTCGATGCCTACTGTCCGGCCATTCACTACCGGCAGCGGATGGCACAATTCATAACCGAGATAACCAGAATATCCAATCTTATGCATTGCCTGAATGAAAGGTTTATAGAATGCTGCACCTTTTATTTTGCCGTTTTTATCTCTATCATATTCACCACCAAAATGGGACAAGGCCTGCAAATTGCCCACGGCTTTGGCCGCTCTCCGGATATTTTCAGGACTTTTATCCGCCATAATCGGAGCATCCAGTGAGACTTTCAGGATGGGGGAATTGACTTCTTTGACCATCCGCAACACATCCTTGTAATCTCGAATAACAGGAGCATGATTCTGTAATGCCAAAATAATACCGGCATCCTCGGCATATCGTGCACATTCCGCCATGCCTTCGCGACACCAAGCCCAAATCTCTTCGTCTGTAAATTCCTTATGGGCATATTTCCAATTATCTCTTGCAATGTTATATTTTGACAGTTGTTGATGTATGGTCACACCCGGCCAGCCCAGAAACACTCGCAAAGTCCTCGCACCCAAATCTGATGTCATTCGAATCAGCTCTTTAACATAAGCAATCTCACACTCTCGATATTCCGGGACTGGACTGCTAAAATTGTTATTGGCCGCAACTCCATAAATTTCAATACCTTCTCCACCAGAGACAGCGCGAAGTTCTTTACAACGTTTTGTCGGCCAGTCAAGTGGATTGCCGTGAGGACGCTTTCCAACGATCTCAATGCCCTCATAACCATAATTTTTAGCTCGTTTAATCACCTCTTCCAAAGAAAGGGCCTCTCCGAGATACCAAGACCCAAGAAATGTGATGGTGTACAAACCAATCTTCATATTAGACTTTTTCTTTGGGGCACTCTGAGAAGTTCTATTGATGTTTACCGCCAACCCTGCAGCGGCGGCCAGTGAAGTGCCCATAAATTTTCTTCGATTCATTTCCGTGCCTTCTTTCATGAAATTGTCCTCCATTTTTTAAATCCGGTTAAATTTGGAAAGCATAATTACTGATTATACGGTTTCTGTATAAGAGCACATAGAACAAAAGTGTGCTGGGCACACCCTACATTACTGTTATGGTGATTAAATCAATGAACGCCCGCACGCCAATGGTATATTACGGTGGAGGAGGGGGAATTGCAAGGAAAAAATAAAAGTTGAGTAGTTAATTGGTTAATTAGTGAGTGGTTAATTAAGACCAAAGACTCAAGACCAAAGACTCAAGACAGAATACATAAGACGCAAGACAGAAGGCAGAAGGCAGAAGGCAGAAGGCAGAAGGCAGAAGGCAGAAGGCAGAAGGCAGAAGGCAGAAGGCAGAAGGCAGAAGGCAGAAGGCAGAAGGCAGAAGGCAGAAGGCAGAAGGCAGAAGGCAGA
>JAUXAL010000114.1 GCA_030619925.1 Phycisphaerae bacterium
GTCGGTCAGTTTGCTGGGCTTATCAAGAAGCAGAACCTTGTCTATGTCGGCCATCATCGCCTGACGATTAATACGAAGAACACGCTTGTGCCTTCTCTGGCTTTCAGCAGCCGTCTCACCCGCCTGCCAGGAGCCGCAGCCGAAGGGCACGAAAACCAAAGCCCACAAAATAACGCTCAAAATCACCTTGCATACGGAAACAGAAACGCTTCTCGCCATTTCTCCATTTCTCCCTTTTCCAAATCCAATGAGCCGGAGGCTTTATCATTTGGGCGGCACAAAACGCACCCCTGCCTGTTTTGTATTATAGCAGCCACCAATCCTGTTGTCAACCCCGTTAGAAATTTATAATTGCCCCACAAGCTTTGGGACAATTATACCACAAGGCAAGCCCGCCGCCCGTCTGGCGGGCAAGATTTTGACACCACAGGCGTACCGGTGTATAATTATAAAACTAACTGACAGTAGGACAGAGGACAGAAGACAGAGGACAGAAGACAGAGGACAGAGAACAGAAGACAGAGAACAGATTTTCTGACTTCTGATTTCTGACATCTGTCTTCTGATTTCAGAGGGCGAGCTATGAAACACAGCAGAATCGGCAGAGTCATACAGATTTTAACAACGTTACAGGCAGGGAAAAAATACGCCGTTAGTGATTTGTCGAAAATATTTGGAACGAGCCGGCGGACGATCTTTCGCGATCTTAAAGAGCTGCGGACTATCGGCATACCTTATCACTACGACACCAAGACCGGCTGTTATGCCATAGAGCCTGAATTTTTCCTGCCGCCGATAGATTTGAACCTGCAGGAGGCACTGAGTCTGCTTCTGCTGGTCCACAAGGCAAGTAACCAGATACAGCTGCCGTTCAAAAAATCGGCTTTGCTGGCCGCCCTGAAAATCGAAAACAATATGCCTGCCAAAATCAGACAATATTGCAACACAGCCCTGCGAAATATCTCCACCAAAGCCGGCGCCCAGGCGCCGATCCGCCATCCCGGCGGACTTGATAAAACCTTCGCACAACTGCAGGAAGCTATCGCGAAGAAACGCAAACTAAACATCCGTTACCATTCGCTTTTTGAGGGCACAATTATTGACGTTGAGTTGTGTCCCTATCATCTGCTCTACAACAACCGGGCGTGGTATGCGCTCGGCCGCTCCAGCCTGCACAAAAGCGTCCGCACCTTTAAGCTTAACCGCATCAAGGAATTAAAAACTACGGATAAATGTTTCCTGGACGGCGAGAATTTCGATGTGCACGACTACCTCGGCAGGGCCTGGTCAATGATACCGGAGGGCCGAATCTACAATATCAAGCTGCGGTTCCTGCCCAAAGTAGCTAATAATGTTGCCGAAGTACAATGGCACAGCACACAAAAAGTCTCCCGCAACAGCGACGGCTCGGCTATTGTCGAGTTCCGCGTTGACGGCCTGGGCGAAATAACCTGGTGGATACTCGGCTACGGCGACCAGGTCCAGGTGCTTGCACCAAGGGCCCTGCGCAAAAGAGTCCTGCAAATCGCAAAGAACATGATCCGGCTCAACGAGAAAATCTGATTTGCACGCAACTATGCTGATCCTACGCTATTTGCCGTTCGCCGAGCAACGGTAGCTGGTATCATAAAGCGCAAATTTACTCAGCCACTTCAAAGTAGTACAAGTCGCCCTAATTTTCTTGCAATATTATCCCGTTGGATATAAAGTAATACAGTCCAATAGACGAATTTGTGTGCAGACTTTTGATAAAGAATATTTACGCCAACGTAGCTCAACGGTAGAGCTCTGGTTTTGTAAACCAGGGGTTGTCGGTTCGAATCCGACCGTTGGCTTCATCTCGTACTGCCCCGTGCGTATTGAGTGCTGCCCAGACTGGAATACGTACCGACATTAGAAGACTATTGCTGCGTAGCCGACACTGTCGGTGCTTGTGGTGCCCATCTTGCGGAGCATTACTTCATTACTGTTGGTGTGCGCAAGCAATAAACCCTCAGCCTTGCCGAGCTTTTTTGCGGCTGCGACCGCTGCGGCTGCTGCACCGGCGCCGCAGGCATTGCAGTTCTCAGCGGCGCTGGCCAGCAAACTTTCCGGTTCAAGCTTTAGAGCCAAATCAATAAACTTCTGATCATTGACACTGTCAGCCCATTTCAGAGCCTCCGCACCGGTTCCCATCGGCGTAAAGTTATAACGCGGGCCGTAATGGGTCAAATCGGTCGAGCCGATGCAAACGATTTTCTTCTGCTCGTCCCGGCTGATAATCTGGCCAACACCTGCCCCCAACGCTACCGCCTGCTGCCCCGGCGGGACCAGAATCGGCAGTATCTTTGCACCGGCAAAGAGATACTGTATAAATGGGACCTGCACTTCGATACTGTGTTCGGATATATGGGCGCTTGGGTCGCTGACGGCTGGACTGGTACTCAACACAGCATCGGCCAGCTCCTCATCAACGGCGACTTCGCCAAGCGGTGTTATCCAACTGCCCCTGTCATAAACAGCGGGTGACCGGCCAAAGTAGCCATGGGCGGCTCCGAATACTATAAAGGTGTGGACCTTTTCGTGCTGCTGTTTTATCGCAGAGAACACCACCGCCGCCAAACTGCCGCTGAATGTCCAGCCGGCGTGCGGAACAATGCCCGCTACTATCGTTTCAGGCAACGACTCGCTTAGCGTTCTTGCCTCGAGGCACTCATTGACTTCGTCTACGCAGGAATCGTGCTGGCCAGGGTAAAACTGACCTGCAACAACGGGTTTTCTTGTTTGCATCTTCGGACCCCTTTAACTGACGCGAGACTCTTATTTCAGATTTATGCTCGATTACAGAATTTCATCCCGTTATACCCTGTGCCGATACTTGAACTTGCATTTGCGGCACCGGGCCGTTATTATTACTACATAATTGAAACCTGCAAAATATTGTAACCTGTTAAGAAGAGAAAACAATATGGTATCTGAAAAAACAACTGCCGTGGCAGTGGTAATGGGCTCGGACAGCGATATGGATGTAATGCAAAACTGCGTTGAGCAGCTTAGCTATTTTGGTATTGAGCCGGTGGTGCGAATAATTTCAGCCCACCGGACGCCACAAATAGCCGCTGAATTTGCGCAAAACGCAGCTAAAAACGGGATAAAGGTTATCATCGCCGCCGCAGGTATGGCCGCCCATCTGGCCGGCGCCCTGGCAGCAAAGACGACACTTCCGGTCATCGGGGTGCCGTTGGTTTCAAGTTCCGGACTGGAGGGGATCGATGCGCTGCTGAGCACACTACAAATGCCGCCCGGCGTGCCGGTGGCGACTATGGCTATCGGGAAGGCTGGAGCGAAAAACGCAGCGGTTTTTGCCGCGCAAATCCTGGCATTGACTGATAAAAACCTTCGCGAAAAACTATCTGATTTCAAAAAGGCTCAGGAAAAAAAAGTGATCGAAAAAGATTCGGCCTTGCAATAAAGTCAGCAATCTCAGCGAGGCTTGAATAGAGCTACGAACGCTGCGCCGAGTATCAAGAGCGTCGCTGTCCCTGGTTCGCAAATCGTAATCATAACTTCAAAGCTGTCAAAGGTACCGGTATCATAATAGTAGGCATCGTAGATTTGGAGTTTCCACTGCCCGAACGTATCCGGGCCATCGAATACTGAGAGCTGGGCCGGTGAGCGAGGTCTGAATCGGCCGGTAAACGGCGGCTCGGCCTTTTCTATCGGGACCTGGGCTTCATCGTCAAATATGGTTTGTGTGTAATCCTCACCCTTAAAAAACTCATCAAGATTATACATATTGAGGCACAGCAAGGTCCCGGCCGGACTTTGCAGAAAAATTTGCAAATCAAATGCACTGGTGTGCGTCAAAGTGATGCCAACATCGAGATCGCAGATAGTAAAATGGTCGGGGATTTCTATAACTGCATCGTCCATCCAGCCCCTGCCGTATTCACTCTGTGGGTCATCCGGCGCGGGGATGGGCAGATCAAAGTCGCCGCCGTAAATAACGGTCGGGCCGGCAAAAACAGGGGAACCAACCCCTGCCGCCATAAAAAAAAACGCAACAATCCATTGTACACTGCTGCGCACATTCATCCTAAACCTGTCAGCAATTTTTATATCCAATCAGTTATTATTCAGCCGCTCCTACCTACTGCAGCAAGAATTGTAATATTATAGAACGCTGCTTGCAAATAAAAAATGCCTGCGAAAAATTGTAAGGAAAGGATGGTCTCCAAAAAAGGCAATTAGTGAGAGGGAAACTAAGAAGATTGGCCAGTTAACCTTACAGGCCAAACACAAGTCAGAAAAAGGGAGCTCTAAGGTTAGCCCTCTGTCACGGCTCAACTGATGACGCCGGCAGCGCCGGCCTCGATCAAACCCGCCTTCGGCGGGTCCCTGTCCTGCACAGAGTACAGGATAAACTCAACAGCGCACTATACACACACCGTTAAAGCAGGACGTTCACCTTAGAACTCCCTGGGCCCAAGACCATGAAAAAGGTCCTTTCCAGATTCTCCATGTTTCCAGCCGGTCACTTCATTATCGCCGCGCGGCGGAGCTGATTCACCACCGCCTGGGACCAGTATTAATCTGACCCTGGCCCATCGTGATATCGGCGTCGTTGAGAGCTACAGCACTGGAACGGGGGCCGCCGCTAACTGCAGAATATTGTCCTGCGCCAACAAACTGAGACTGGGCACTTGTCCCACGAGGTGAACAGATTATTTGCGATTGCCCGCCGACGAAGGCTTGTCCACCCACTGCACCACCGACACCACTACTTTTATATGCCCCTTGACCCAGGCGTACGCCAAGCACCTGGCCCTGCATTTGTGGGTTAGTAGCGAGCTGGCCCTGTAAGCCATAAACTTCTGCCTCCTGCCCAACACCGCTTCTGCCGCCTGCACCTGCCGCAGTTGCAGCTTGGCCCAATACACCACCCTCTTGTTGAATGGCTATGGTGCCGGTGCGCGCATCAAATCCCACCTGGTCATGGTAAGCCGTCAACATGTTGCCGCCCTGCGCTGAGCCAACCCATCCGCTTCTCCCCACCAGGTTGCTTGCTTCAATTGAAAAACCTTCGGCCTGGCCAACGAATGCAAAGGCGCCCGAGGATAGCAGCAGAACGATTACTACGGAAAGTGTAAGTCTCTTAAGCATTTTAGAACTCCTTTTTTTTCTGTACTGTTCACATTCCTTTCTGATTGCCAACTACGCATTAACAATCACAACACCGCATACAACCTATTTCTGTTTGCTGTACGGACAACCTCCTTTCTCCCCCACGAGAAAGCCCTCACATATTAGTTTGTCCGGAGACTTTTAATCTCCAGCAAATTTACTTTATTGTTATGTAGTCCACCCGTTGCCCCTCTTCGAATCCGGCCATGTCAAAAAGTTCTTGACTTACTCTTATTCCCGGGGACTTTTCTTTCTTTGTCGCAGGGGGGACTTCTTGTGCAGCTTTCGCACTATCCTGTGTGGGCTCCGGCTTTTGCAGCTTTGGCCGGATTCTATCGTAAAGGTACTTAGGAATTCTTCTCCTGCTAACGACCGCTGGCCAATACCTATAACCTTCAGCGCTAACAAGGGCCTTTCCCTTACCTTCTGTAATTCCATTTGACCTACCACCAAACAAAGAAAGAGAGTAGTTAAGCTGGGTATAAGCTCCACCAGCTACAGGAAAAGTGGTATTGGAGCCAACCGTGACGCCTTTCATGCCGCCAGAGACAAGCAGGATATCAACATCCCACGGCAAAGTTTCTGCTACTGCAGCATCATACACGTGATCCCAGTTGCGATTTACCTTGCCTTCCAAACTTACTTTTCCAACATAAGCATAACCTGCCTCTTTCAGAAGGTTTCTATCCACATTAGAGTCAATGAAGACTAAAAGAGGTTTCTTTCTGGGTCTGGGAGTACGAACAAGAGAATTTGCTATTTCAAATCCTCTGCCGTGATGGTAATTATCAGGTCCTCCAAATACAGCTCCAACACCATTAAGGATGCCTCCTATGGCTTTAAGCGGTCCCTCATAAGGCAATGATTCAAGAACACTCCTGAGCTCTTTCATGTCATCGACGTCACCAGGATTAAATCTGCGTTCATATACTTGATCATCGCTATTAGGCCCGTTAGGGAAGTAAGCCGTTACGGTTCCCCATCCTCCGTGTGTCCAATAGGGCAAATACGGAGGGAACATAGAAACCGGTGGTGTCCGGGACTTGTAGTTTGAAACTGTATTGATGTTCGCACTGGCACCGGCATAACCCTGACCTTGCATAGTCTGCGTTTGGTTTTGTTCAGACTGAAGCTGGTTGACGCTGCTGACATCGGTCTGGTAAGTAGGTGAGTACGTTCTACCACTTGCATAACCACCTGCAACAATGATCAACCCAGCAACCAACAGTACAATTAACTTCTTCATGGTCGTCCTCCTTAACAGAAATTCCGTTTCCTCGTTAAACTGACATGTACGACCACCCTCCTGAGGTTCTAAGATAACTGAATTGACTTTGTCGCGATCGTCCTCCTTAATAGAAATTCCGTTTCCTCTTTAAGTTTAAGACGCTCAAACACTCCACTAAAATAAGAGGTGTTGTTTCCCTTGCTTTTATCGTCTCTCTCCCTCCTCCGGACTGATGCCGACCTTATATCCAAACACTTATTATTCGGCCAATCCTACTTACTGGAGCAATAAGTGCAATATTATAGGACGTTGCTGTTGAATAAAAAAACTCTTTTTTCGCCGAGGGGGTAAAAGTGTCATTTCTGTGAAAACGCTCAGCGTGTTAGCTTTAGTAACCAAATACCGTTATGCCTTTGACAACAACAAGTTAGAGCAGACAGTGACGACGCACAATGTTCCTCCTTTGTCCTTTTTGAGCAAAAGCTAAATAGTCTGTTCAGCTAACAATAACTCACAGCTTACCTGTTAATCATTTTTTTTTAGTAAAAGGCTAAATGGCCTGTTTAACTAATTTAAAACAGCAAATGATACGAGTCTGGAAGGATTACGATAGGGTAGATGCAGATACGACTGCCGTCATTGCCGACCCAGCGCTGCCGGTGCCGCTCCTTTGGGAAAGTAATCCAAAACGTTACGGAGTAGATTGCCGCCTGCTGCGCCAAGCGCACAGCCCGCTGCGACGCATCGCGGCGAGCACGGCGAGCGGTCTGCACCCGTGCAGGCGGGTGCAAGCTTGCGCCTGCGAAAACAGGAGTAGGCCTCGTGATGATATAAATGTTATTTTATTTCAAGGACCGAATTAAAGCCGCCGAACGGATTCAATTCCGTTAACTCGTTATACGGGTCCTGCTGCCACTGGCCGTCAACAACCAGCCGGTAGCGATATCGACCTGCGGGCAAGTTCATCTCCGTCTGCCAGACGCCGCTTTTGCCCACTTTTTGCATTGGTGTCTGTTCCGGCTGCCAATTATTAAAGTCGCCGGCAATCTGCACGCTCGTGGCACGTGGATACAACGTTACAAATACCACAGCGTCGTTCATCTGACTGATGCCGTAATAGTCGGAAAGCTTGGCGGCGGTCTCGACCGTCTGCGGTGTTTCGGCCGCTGCTATTTTGCCATCTTCCGCCTCCGCTTCGGCAGCGGCAAACTCGTCCTCACGAAGGGAGGGATAGGGCTCGGCGGCTTTTGGGGCCGGCACAGCTTCTATCGGTGGCTTTGCCACCTGCAGCAACTCGTCGGCGGTGGCGCTAATGGATTCGAGCTGACCGGCCAGGGAGTCGATAAGCTCATGGCGCTGCTGCTTGCCCTGGGAGATTAAGATTTCCTCGGCCAGTGAGCGAAAATCCCGCTGGCCCTTGCTGGCAGGATCGTACTCACTGATGGGCTGACCAAAACTGGATGCTTCCTTGATCTTAGTATTGAAATTAACGATTGCTTTGAACATTTTGTCGCCGAAATTGCTGCGCAATTCCCCCAAAATCTCTCTGGCCATCTTTGTCCTTATATCATACATACTGGCCAGGACCCTGACATCCACCTGCTGGTTGCATCGCCTGCAGAGTATACTGAGGGTCTCAAGCTGCCTGCTCAGCCCGTGCAGCGCAAAGTAACCGGTCTCGACAGGGACAACAACATCAGTGGCTGCCCTTAGTGCATTGAAGGTCAACAGACCCACGGCTGGGGGACAATCGATTACTGCGTAGTCGTAATCACCCGTCATCTCGTCCAGCGTATCTTTCAGGCAGGACTCACGGTCAGCAACGCCGGTCATTTGCTGCTCGAACGCAGACAGGTCTATACTGGCAGGTGCCAGTTCCAACCTGTCACTAACCTGCCACAGTATTTCCGTCAGCTTTATCGGTTCATTTCTGCTCCTGCTTATCAGCACATCGTAAATGCTTTGTTCAATCTGCTCCTCAGGCACAGCAAGGCCGACTGCGCAATGCGACTGCGGGTCCATATCGACCAGCAGGATTCTCTGGCCCATTTCTGCAAGAGCGCTTGCCAGGTTTATCGATACCGTTGTCTTGCCACAACCACCCTTTTGATTAACAACCGCTATGGTTCTCATATTTTCTCTCCAGCCTCTGGGTACCCATTTTGCAGTCCGTCTATGGCGGACAAGATGGGCTCTCCCGCTTCCAAAATGAGGGCCTAAAAGACCCTTCTCGCCGCAGAAAACGCCCTTTTCAACACTATAAAAACGGCTAAATACCTTTCTATGTTGTAAACGTCCTGACGATTGTGGAACTTTTGGCAAAGCCCAGCCTACTGTGCCTCATCGATGGGCCGAGCCAAAACAGATTGTGGGCGGGACCTCGTTTCGCAATAAGCCGTAAAATGAGAACTCCCCAAAGTGCTCAACCACAAATTTTAGAACGATTACTTTATATTATTCGGCAAAGAAATAGAGAAAACTTTATTTTTTTATAGGACCGACCAATAAAAACACAACTAACCACACAGACAAGGGGCATTTCCACAAAGTTGGCAGTAACTAAAAGATATAAAAAACGACGCAAAAAAGGCTGTTTTCTTTCAATGACTCATTTTTTCAATTTGGAACGGTTGGCCAAACTGGTATATTGTGCAGAGCCGTGGAGATACAACGCGGCCCATAGGCTCGCGTATTACGTGTAACCGTCGGGTACATATAGCAATTAGGAGCAAGACTCATGAAAGAGAAAATTATGGGACGTCGCAGCTTTTTGAAGCATACCGCTGCGGTCACGGTCGGGACAAGCCTGCTGGGCCAGCCCAGGCTGGCCGAGGGCAGACGGAGGGGCGCTAAAAAATTGCGTAAAGCGCTCCAACTGCGCATGCTGCCCAAGGAACTGTCCGATGCCGACAAATTCAAGCTGGCGAAAAAATGTGGTTTCGAGGGCATTGAAGCTACTCCGATGGAGGACCTCAATGCTGCGCGGCGACAGGCAAAACTGGCACGCGACGCCGGCGTGCCCATCCACGGGCTGGTTTTTGGCGGCTGGCACGCACCCTTGTCCGACCCGAACCCAGAGGTGAGAAAGAAGGGTCTGGAGGGTATGGAGACAGCCCTGCGCAGCGCCAAGGTGATGGACGCCGATACGGTGCTGTTAGTACCTGCGGTAGTTAAGGAGGACGTCCGCTACGCCGACGCTTACAAACGCTCCCAGGAATATATCCGCAAACTGCTGCCGCTGGCAGAGCAGCTCGGCGTGATAATCGCGGTCGAGAACGTGTAGAACAAGTTCCTGCTAAGTCCGCTTGAGTTCGCCCGGTACGTGGACGAGTTCGAAAGCCCGTGGCTCAAGGCCTACTTCGACATCGGCAACGTAATCATATACGGGTACGCACAGGACTGGATCCGCACGCTCGGCAAACGCATCGTGAAAATTCATCTAAAAGACTTCAAGCGCAAGGGCTATCAATGGACCAATCTGCTCGACGGCGATGTGAACTGGCCGCAAGTCCGCCGCGCCCTGGACCAAATCGGCTACGATGGATTCCTGACACCCGAACTGAAAGGCGGCGACGAAGCCTACCTGACCGACTTGGCCGGCCGCATCGACCGTATTTTTGCGATGAAGTAGTCCTATCCAGGGGCCCGAAACTCGATATGGAGCGTTTTTAAGGCTATCGGCTTAGCAACAAATAAAAATGGTTCCTATTCTGCAATCCGTTGCAAAATAGGAACCATTACTTCTTCACAACACAGGTGCAGGTTTTTATGCAATTCTCAGAATTCTGGACCGCCCGGGCTTATCACCCTTTAACCTTGATCTTAACGGCCTTGGCCTTTCCGGGCTGTCAATTTGGCACTTTTTCTGTCAAAGAAATATGACGGCTGGGGCAGTTGAGCAAATGTTGTAAGCCAACTGTGATTTTCAGGAATGGACTGTCGAAATCTATTCTTTTTTCGGCGGGCTCAAATACTGAAAAAACTCCGAATCGAAGGGTAAAACGATGGTTGTCCCTTTGCCAAGGGACTTGCCGTAAGCTTCCAAAGTGCGGACAAATGAGTAAAACTCAGGGTCCTTTTCATAGGCCTGGGCATATATTCTGAGGGCCTCGGCGTCACCTTCGCCTTTTGTTTTCTCGGCCTGCATGTAACTATCCGCGAGCAGAATTGTCTTATCTTTGTCGGTCTGTGCCCTAACCTTTACAGCCTCTTCCTCGCCTTCAGAGCGATATTTTTTTGCGATTCTCTGCCTTTCGGCCTTCATTCGGTCAAAGACCGAATATGTAACCTCCTGCGGCAGGTCGGCCCGCTTTATTCGCACATCGATAACCTGGATTCCATAGTCGCCGGCTTTCTTGTCGCACTGCTCGGCTACTTTTTTCATTAACTGCTCGCGGTTGACGGAAACTATTTCCGTCAAGGTGTGCCTGGCAAGCTCTTCTCGCATTTCAGAAAAGACGATATCATCCAGTCTTGACTGGGCGCCGAACTCGTTTCCTACGGTTTGAAAGAACTTGAGCGGGTCAATGATTTTCCACCGGGCATAGTTATCAATAACAAGGTGCTTTTTGTCATCGGTGATAATTTTTGCAGCAGCAGCGTCATATTCCATAACCCTTGCCTCGAACTTGTGCACTGCCTGAATCAGTGGAATCTTGAAGTGCAGGCCTGGTTGTTTTACTTCTCTTATGAATTTTCCCAACTGAGTTACAATGGCCTGCTTAGTTTCGTCTACAGTGAACAGTGAAGTTGCCAGTGCCGCTGCAATTATCCCAACGATTACAATTAAAACGATTACATTTTTATTCATTTTTACCTCCGAGGTTCCGGGGTTGGATTTTGCGGTGTATTGCTAAATGGGGCACCCTCAAGGGGCAAAAGTTTCAGCAGGCCGTCTCCTGTTTCGGAATCTATTATAAACTTTTTGATGCCCGGGAGCACTTTCTCCATCGTTTCCAAATAGAGCCGCTTTCGTGTTACATCTTTTGCTTTTTCATATTCTTTAAGCACGGCCAGAAATTTCTCCACATCACCCTGTGCCCGCTTTATCTTCTCTTCCTTGTAGCCCTCTGCCTCCAAGACTATGCTCCTGGCCTGGCCGCGTGCCTTGGGGATGATGTCCTCTTTATAGCCCTGGGCTTCCTGTATCAATTTTTCCTTGTCCTCCTTGGCGCTTACCACGTCACTAAATGATGCTGCAACCTCTTTTGGCGGCTGGACAGTCTG
>JAUXAL010000075.1 GCA_030619925.1 Phycisphaerae bacterium
GAGGGCTTGATATCCCGATGGATGATTCCTTTCTGATGCGCGTGTTGAACGGCTTTGCAGACGTCAATGAACAGGTCCAGGCGCTGCCGTGTGTCGAGATTGTTTTTATCGCAATACTCGGTAATAGGTATGCCCTTGACCAGCTCCATCACAAAGTAGGGTCGACCCGTATCGGTTGCTCCAGCGTCGAACACTCTGGCGATGTTGGGGTGGTCCATCAGCGCCAGTGCCTGACGTTCGGCCTCGAAGCGGGCGATGACCTGTTTGGTATCCATACCGAGTTTGATAATCTTAAGCGCAACACGACGGCGGATAGGTTTTTCCTGTTCCGTCATATAAACCGCGCCGAAGCCGCCTTCACCTATCAATTGAAGCAGCTTGTACCGCCCAATCCTTGTACCGGGACCTTCAGTCGTGCCAGGGCTCTCGGTGGTAACATCTGCATCGCTTTCCAGCCCTGCCTTCATTAAGCATTGTGGACAAAGGCCTTGCGGCGCATCAGCCGGCAGCTCAGCTCCACAGCCGCTGCAATGTCTTTCTTCAGCCATAATACCATCTCCTTTCCTGATATTGCTTGCTTCTACCTATTACTTAAGCAAACCAGCAAAAAGGTTACACGCTTTCGAACATTTTTTCCGGTGCCACTATTGATGCGCTCAACGGGCCAGGGCGGCGAAGAGGTCCCGAATTTCCTCATCAATCTGGTCCTCGGAGGTAACGGTCTGGGCGATTTCATCCCGCAACAATTCGCGGTAGCGCCTCCGCAGGCGATACACGGCGACCTTCACGGCCCCTTCGGTCATGCCCAGTTCGCCAGCCGCATCGCGGTAAGGAATAGAGCCTTTCTTGGCTGCCAGATAGACCTTCAGATGGTCGAAGAGCTCGGGCTTCTTCGTATCTGCCGATTCGGCCTGTAGCCGGGCCATCGTCCGGTCCAACACCGTCAGTGCCCAGGCCCGGTTAAGGAGCTTTTCAGGAGAAAGCTGATCGGCAGGCTCCAGGATATACTTACTCTCAGCGTTCTGGAAATCGAGAGAAATGACTTTTTGACCTCCGCCGCGTTTTTGAGCGCGGGCCCGGTCGAACTCGTTGGCCAGGAAGTGCTTTAGTGCAACAATCAAGAATGAGCGAAATTTGCCGCGCTTCGGGTCAGCCAGGCGCAGGCCATGCTTCTCCAATAAACGGGTGAAGAACGCCTGCGTGCAGTCCTCAGCCTGGTGAGCGTCATAGCCACGTCGTCGCAGATAGGCGTAAAGTGGAAACCAGTATGTTCGGCATAGCGTCTCCAGAGCCTGTTGGTAGCGAGCAGAGCCGGGTTGACCCACCGCTCGGACTACGCTCCAGTGCGTGGTTGCGAACCGACCGGCGCCAGATAGAGCAGAATTCGTGGGTGAATAATCTGACATTTCCCTTTAACCTTCTTTCAGCGGTGCTGCTGAACCTGTATGTTGTTGAGAATAGACTATTTACCAAGAAAATGCAACTGTTTCGAGCCGATTTCCTCGGTGGCTGACTTTCAGCGTCTCGCTGCCCGCAAGGACATGAGGCATAAATGTTTTGACAAGCGATTCGGGCGCCGGTATATTTCGAGCAGGTCTGCAAGCCGTACAAGCGCATGTTCGGAGAATCAAAAATGAAAGTGAGATTTTGGGTCAGTCTGGTTTTAGCGGTAACGGCAATTTACATGCCCGGCTGTGAAAAAGAGCCTGCCACTTCAAAAGAACCTCAAGCTAAGGAGAAGAGCAAAATGAGTATCCGGAAGGAATCTTTCGGCCAAGTGCCCGACGGCGAGCAAGTTGATTTATACACCCTGACTAACGCGAATGGTCTTAGGGCCAGGATTACGAACTATGGGGCGATTTTAGTTTCGCTGGAGGTCCCGGATAGAAACGGCGACCTCGCCGATATCACCCTCGGTTACGATACGCTTGACGGATACATCAAAAGAGGTTCTTTTTTCGGGGCGACCGTTGGCCGATACGCTAATCGCATAGGCGGGGCCGGATTTGTACTCAACGGCATCGAGTACAAGCTCGCGGCCAACAACAGGCCGAACCACATTCACGGCGGGAGAAAGGGATTTGACAAGGTGGTGTGGAACGCTGAGCAAATAGAAACTGCCGATGCGGTAGGGGTGAAGCTGACCTATCTGAGCAAAGACGGTGAAGAAGGATATCCGGGCAATCTGGACTGCACGGTTATCTACGCGCTCACCAATAACGATGAATTGAAGATTAGCTATGAGGCCGAGACGGATAAGACCACCGTGGTCAATTTGACCAATCACAGCTATTATAACCTGGCCGGGCAGGGCATGGGTGATATTCTCGGCCATGAGCTTATGCTCAACGCTGACAGCTACACCGTGGTCGATAAAGGTCTGATACCGACCGGCGAAATCAGAAGCGTCAAAGATTCACCGATGGATTTTACCTCGCCGATGTCCATTGGTTCGCGAATTGACCAGGTCGGGAAAGGCTACGACCATAATTACGTGCTCAGCAGCGGCGGCTCGCTGGCTTTGTGTGCAAGGGTGTATGAGCCGACCAGCGGGCGGGTGATGGAAGTTCATACCACTGAGCCGGGGGTCCAGCTCTACACCGGAAACTTCCTGAATGGCTCGATAACCGGCAAGGACGGCAAGGTGTACAATAAACACTACGCGTTTTGCCTGGAAACGCAGCACTTCCCGGATTCACCGAATAAACCGCACTTTCCGTCTGTTGTTCTCGAGCCGGGTCAGAAGTACACGACAGTGACGGTACACAAATTCTATACAAGGTAATGCCTAGAAAATCCGAAGCACGAAATCCTAAATTCGAAACAATATCAAATGTTCAAAATACAAATTCTCAAGACAAAAACACCTCAGCAGATGAGACACTATTTTGAATTTTCGTAATTCGGATTTTGAATTTGTTTCGGATTTCGATATTCGAATTTCGAGTTTATAATACCGAAGTGGCCGCTTAAAGACGAGTGATTTTCCCCCAATCCTCGCCTGGGACATTAAAAGACACTGCGGCGCCTCAGCCGAGGTAAATTCTGTCACCCGGCTTGATTTTGGGTATCTGATTTAGTTTTTCTTTGATGTCGTCTTTTTCCAGTGCAAAGCCGGGGGCGATTTCGATGAGGCAATCAACTGAGCCGTCCGGTTTTTTGGGGATGCTTACGCCCGCTGATTCGAGCCAGCCGGCGGCACGGGCGACCATCATTTGCCTTGTTGTTTCAACACTGTCAACGCCAGTAATATTTTTGGTGGGGGCGAATTCCTGGTCTCGCAGGGTCTGTAAAATTATCGACTTCGAGGCCAAAGGCAGGGCATCAAAAACAAAGCTCTCCAGCTTTACGCCATTGGGTCGGTCAGGTTCCACAGAATTTCCCTTCTGGTCGATGTACGGGATTTTTTTGACGGCCCTGTGCAGGGGCAAAGAAAAACCCTTGGCGTTTAGCTTTTCAACGAAGCTTGTACTAATGATATGGATTGCGATACTGCCGAGCTCAAAGACCAGCGAGCCGTCGGGGTTTCGCTTCTCGGCCAGCTCATCGGGCAAATCGCTGTATTCGATGACTGTCAGCCTGCCGTCAATCAAACAGAAGTTGCCGACCTTTTCGTAGGGACCGGTTTTTATGACCGCCCTTGAGGACATCTCGGCCTTATCGAGAGCGTGCAGGCCGATAAAGAGCGGGTCAAATATGTTCACCAGGGGATTATCGACCTGGAAATAGCTGAGAAATTCTACGCCGCGTCTTTTCATATCGTCGAGGGCGCCGCTTTCGTAAAGGGCCTTGAGGCTTCCGCCGTGACCGTCGGGTGAAGAGGCTATATTAGCTTTATCGGCCAGCAGGATTTTGCCGTCGAAACTAAAATTTGGCAGTGTGCCTTGCTGAAATATAAAAACGTCTTTTTCGTCCAGGCCGTAATAGTGGTTTGAGCGAAAAATCTCTATAGTCGGGGCGTGGTTCAAGGGGCTGGTCATGACATACCAGGGGCAGATGGCTCGGTATTTTTGTGAGACCGCTGTGATAGACTCGGCAAAGATTTGAAACAGGGTTTTGTTTTTGACAGGGCTGATGGGGAAATCTCCCTTTGGGCCGTCGAATTCGAGCCGGGTCGCCTGGCCGCCTGCGACGACGAAGGCCGCAACCTTACCCGTTGATATCAGCTTCCTGCCCAGTTTGCCGGCTTTGGCATACCTGCGCTCTTGCTCTGCGTTGGCGGGAACAGGGCCGTATGACCAAGCGGCAACGATATCGGGGCTTATTGCGGCACAAGCAGACTCTTTGACGAAATTGGCCACCCAATAGTCTATTTTCGCAAAATCCAGCTGCTCGATTTGTGCAAGCAGATTCTGCCTTTGGGCTGTATCCAACTGCTCCCAGAACGTCAAAAGATAGCTCTGGGAGTGCTCTCTCAGCAGTTTTTTTATGTTTTCGACTCTTTTCTTGGCAGGCATAGCTGTCGATTCCCGACTAAAAACAAAGATTTTAGACGAATTGCAAAAAACTTTCAAGAAACTTAAAAAAAATGACAAAAATTCATTTGACAGACAAGCTACTTTCTGCTAATATCGGACTGAGAGGTAGGTGGGTTTGAAAAGTTTTATTATTATAATCAAAACTGTCATTATAATATTTTGGTTCTAACTTCATACCATAAAACCCACCTGCAAGGGAAAAACGGCTTATTACAGTTTGGCTTATACCCTTGTGTTGCCAGCAATGTTAAATATAGGAAAGGCTGAGTGCACGAACCTTATCGGAAAAAACCGGTTTTGCAAGGTTTGACTGACCGTTTTTAAGTAAAAATATTAAGTCAAGGAGATTCGCAAAAGGAAAGAGTGTTTAGTGTCTGGCATTTATGCGACAGTAAGCATTTATATATCAAAATGTAAACCGAAGCGTACTTAAAAACGGTCGAATTCGCGAATCTCAAAATTTTAAAAGGAGAACAAAAATGAGGAAAAAGAAAGGTTTTACATTAGTTGAGCTGTTGGTCGTAATTGCGATCATAGCGCTGCTGATGGGCATTCTGATGCCGGCGCTGGCCAGGGTCAGGCAGATCGCTTTCCGGATGGTCTGCGGGACGAACCTGTCTGGTATCGGCAAGGCAATGCTGATCTACAGCAACGATTACGACGATGAATTGCCGCGTGCCGGCGGCAGAAGTGCCGCGTGGAGCGGCCGTATATCCAACTGGCTGGCCGATAATCGATTCCTCGCTTACGGCGTAAGTCCCGACGGCAGCGGCGGAGTGGGAACCATTACCTCCAGCTTCTATCTTTTGGTCAAGTATGCCGAAGTAACGCCCAAGTCATTTATCTGCAAGGGTGATTCCGGGACCACGGCGTTCAAACCCGCTGATGACGGCGCAGGCAACAGAGAGCTCATCGACCTCTGGGATTTCGGCCTCGAGCCATTAAAGCATTGCAGCTACTCTTACCATATGCCTTATGGCTTGTATGCTCTGACCACATCAAGCGAACCCGGTATGGCAGTGGCGGCCGACCGGAACCCGTGGATAGCATCTCCCGCTGCAGAACCCAAGGATATGACCCTCTTCAATCCTGACGGCGGCAGAGAAACGGTGAATGTTGGAAACGCCATCGCCCACCAGGAGGATGGACAAAACGTACTGTTCATGGACAGCCATGTCAGCTTTGAAAAGAAGTCGTTCTGCGCCGTCAATGATGATAACATCTACACGTTCTGGAGCGGCGGAGATATACGACGAGGCTCTTTACCTTTACCTGGAGCCAGTGAGCCGGCCGATAGACTTGATTCGTTCCTGGTACATGATGGCGAACCAGGAGCCGGGACCACAGCCCCACCAAAAGGCAGGGGATGTTTCCTTGCTGATACGCCGGTGTGGGTAGATGGGGCACTTGTGCAAATCTCAAAAGTTGCCTCAGGCCAGGCAATCGGCTGTCTTGCAACAGCGAGCTTAGAGAAGCTCGAAGAGCACGAGGGAAGCTTCGAATGCCGCGATATAACGCTCGAAAACGGGAATAGCATCAGCGTCGTGTGTGCACACTGCTTCATGCTTGATTCCGGACAATGGGTAGCCGCCCAGAATCTGGAAAGTGGTATGAAGTTGAAATCACTAAACGGCACAGTTACTATCAAGAGCGTTGTAACCAGGGCAATGCCTTTTGTCGGCAAGGTCTACAATGTGAAGGTTGCAGACTCAGACCAGTATGCGGTAGGCAATGATGGGCTAATCGTGCGTGATTATTGATGCGGCGCGTCAACAGGTGTTCAATATGCTTATGAAACACCGTATTGACGGGTAGCCGGATCGCGCCGAGAATAGCTTTCGGTTGTTTACAGGCGGCCTTATGCTTGATCGCATAAGGCCGCTTTTTGTTAGTTTTTTTACGTTCTCGAAGGTTGAGTAGTTATATCTGCCATTCTGGGCCGAAAAAAGGGTGTCAGGTAAATTGCACAAATTCTCAAGAAAATCAGCAAGATTGGCCGAAATTTATTTGACACGAAGGTCGCTTTGTGGTTATAATAAAAATAGAGATAGGTAGGTTTGAAAAACATCATAATTTAAGTCGCTATCATATTCGCTTCTTATATCATCCCGTAAACCTGCCTGTCGTAAGGAAAGGTTCTTTTACAGTCTGGCTTATACCATTGAGCTGACAGCAACCTTGCGGGTAAGATTTGCGCCAATGCAGAAAACTAAGGATAAACAGGCGGGTTTGAACGGCGTATTGTAATATCCAAGTTGTCATCATATTTGCGTCTTTACCTCATATCTTAAACCTGCCTGCCAGAGAATTCGCTTGCGCCATTAGGCCGACAAGGACCGAGAAGGCTGAACGACCCGATTGCGCGAACCTTATCGGCAAAAAGCGATTTTGGGAAATTGTTTGAACCGACCGTTTTTAGGCGAAAAAAAGAAAACCAAGGAGATTCGCGGAAAAAACGGCGTTTAATGCTATACGTTACTTTTTGGCAGGAACCGTCATGATGCGATTGCGGTAGTTAGCTGCACTTATTTTTTTGTCAAAGGGATTATCAAAATGTGCTTAAGAACGGTCGGCTGGCGAATCTCCGAAAAAGTAAAGGAGAAGAAAAATGGAACGGAAAGGCTTTACATTAGTTGAGCTTTTGGTCGTGATTGCGATCATAGCTCTGTTGATGGGCATCCTGATGCCCGCGCTGGCCAGGGTCAGGCAGATTGCCTTCCGACTGGTCTGCGGAACGAACCTCTCCGGCATCGGCAAGGCAATGCTGATTTACAGCAACGATTACGACGATGAATTGCCGCGTGCCGGCGGGAGAAATGCCGCGTGGAGCGGCCGTATATCCAACTGGATGGCCGAGAATCGATTCCTCGCTTACGGCGTAAGCCCCGACGGCAGCGGCGGAGCCGGAACCATTACCTCCTGCTTCTATCTTTTGGTCAAGTATGCCGAGGTAACGCCCAAGTCGTTTCTCTGCAAGGGTGATTCCGGGACTACGGAGTTTAAACCTGCTGACTACGGTGCAGGCAACAGAGAGCTTATCGACCTCTGGGACTTCGGCCCCGAGCCATTAAAGCATTGCAGCTACTCTTACCATATGCCTTATGGCCTGTATGCTCTGACCACATCGAGCGAACCTGGTATGGCAGTGGCGGCCGACAAGAACCCATGGATAGCATCTCCCGCTGCTGAGGCTAAAGAGTTTCCTGGCCTCTTCAGGCCTAATGGTGACAGAGCAGCGATAAATGCTGGAAACGCCATCGCCCACCAGGAGGATGGACAAAACGTATTGTTTATGGACAGCCACGTCAGCTTTGAGAAACGCCCGTTCTGCGGCATCAATGATGATAACATCTACACGTTCTGGAGCGGCGGAGATATACGAATGGGCGCGCAGCCTATACCTGTAACTACTGAGCCGGCCGATAGACTTGATTCATACCTGGTACATGATGGCGAAGGTGGAGAACCCCTACCGAAAGGCAGGCCATGTTTTCTTGCTGATACACCCGTATGGGTAGATGGGGCACTTGTGAAAATCTCAAAAGTCGTACCAGGCCAGACGGTCGGCAAGCTTCACTGTGCCGCGCTAACAGCGTGCTTAAAGCAAATTGAGAAAGTCGAAGAGCACGAAGGAGCGTTCGAATGCCACGATATAGTGCTCGAAAATGGAAATTGCATCAGCGTCGTGGCAGCGCACTGCTTTATGCTTGATTTCGGGCGATGGATCCCGGCGCAAGACTTGAGAAGCGGCCTCAAACTGAAATCGTTAAACGGCTCGGTCGGTATCAAAAGTGTTGTAAAAAGAGCAGTGCCTTTTGTTGGCAAGGTCTACAATCTTAAGGTTAAAGATGGAGACCGTTATTTAGTAGGCGAAGATGGCGTAGTTGTGCGTGACTGGTGATGCCCTGCGTTGTCAGGTGCTTAAACTGCTCGCATAGCATCCTATCGGTTGACGGCCGGGTCGCGTAAAAGACAGTTCCTGCTTTAGTAGTTTGTAGGCGGCCTTATGCAATTAAGCATAAGGCCGCTTCTCTATCGATTGATAATTGGAAAGGATGCTGGGGCTAATCGGCGGAAAATAATCAATTCTCAAGATTTGTTTTCGCCCGGCATTTATGTGGGCCCCATTTTGCGACTTGACGCAAAATGGCAGCCCTGTTAGATTGTATGCCTGGATTTTTCAAGGAGTGTAAAATTGGGTCAAACACTTGTTTATAGGATACTTAGCGGACACCTTGTTGACGGCAAGCTCACCGCCGGCGGACAGATTGGTATTCGTATCGACCAGACACTTACGCAGGATGCCACGGGAACGACAGCGTTTTTGCTGTACGAATCGATGGGGGCCGGTACAGTTAAGACCGATTTGTCGGTCAGCTATATCGACCACAATATGGCTGGCTTCGGGCCGGAGAACCATAACGACCATTTGTATCTGCAAACGATAGCTGCAAAGTGCGGACTTTATCATTCGCGGGCGGGCAACGGCATCTGTCATCAGGTCCATCTGGAGCGGTTCGCCAGGCCCGGGGCCACGCTGTTAGGCAGTGATTCGCATACACCAACCGCCGGTGGAATTGGTATGTTAGCTATCGGGGCGGGTGGGCTGGACGTGGCAGTGGCTATGGCCGGCGGGCCGTTTTACCTGCGATGCCCGAAGGTCCTGGGGGTAAAACTTACCGGCGAATTAAACCAGTGGGTGGCCGCCAAAGACGTCATTCTCAAACTGCTCAGCATACTTACGACAAAAGGCAATGTTGGCTGGGCGGTCGAATATTTCGGCGAGGGCGCAAAACGCCTGTCTGTGCCGCAGCGGGCGACGATAACCAATATGGGCGCCGAATTAGGCGTAACAACGAGCATCTTCGCCGGCGACGAACAGACCAGAAAATTTTTGGCCGTCCGGAAACGAGAGCAAGACCATCGGCCATTGGCAGCCGACGCTGATGCCGAATACGACCGTGTCATCGAAGTGAATCTGTCTGAGCTTGAGCCGATGGCGGCCTGTCCGTCTTCACCGGATAACGTCAAGGCCATCAGAGAAATTGCCGGTCTCAAAACAGGCCAGGTAATAATAGGGAGCTGCACAAATTCGAGCTTTGCCGATTTGATGATGGCCGCGAAGGTATTGAAAGGCAGGCGCGTAAACAATATGGTCGAATTTGCGATTGCTCCGGGCAGCAGAGATGTTTTGAATATGTTAGCGCAAAACGGTGCACTGGCGGACATGATTGCAGCCGGCGCGAGGATTCTGGAATCAGCGTGTGGGCCGTGTATTGGGCAGGGCCTTTCACCGGCGGACGGTTTGGTGAGTCTGCGCACGTTTAACAGGAACTTTTCCGGGCGCAGCGGAACGGCCGGCGATAAGGTCTATCTGGTCAGTCCGGAGACGGCGGTTGCTTCGGCCTTGACCGGTCAAATCACCGACCCGCGAGATTTGCCAAAATTGTTCCCCCTAAAATACCCGAAAGTGGAGCTGCCCGATGAATTTATCATTAACGACAATATGATAGAAAGGCCTTTGAGCGAGGAGAAAGCCGCAGAGGTAGAGGTTTTGCGCGGGCCTACGATTGTGGTACCGGAGCCGCCGCCGGCGTTGCCGCAGAAACTGACGGGCAGGGTGCTGATTAAATGCGGCGATAAGATAACCACCGACCATATTATGCCGGCAGGGACCTTTCTGAAACTGCGCTCAAATGTGCCCGAATACGCAAAGGTGGTTTTTCATTGTTTCAATGAAGAAGATGGGCCGACATTTGCCCAGCGTGCCCTCGAGTTAAAACAAAAAGCGATAGCAGGTGTCATTGTGGCGGGCGAAAGCTACGGCCAGGGCTCATCGAGAGAGCACGCTGCGCTTTGCCCGATGTATCTTGGTGTGCGGGTGGTAATTACGAAAAGTATTGAGCGAATTCACAAGGCAAACTTGATTAACTTCTGCATCGTGCCAATCGAATTTGCCCAGCCGGCTGACTACGACAAAGTCGAATGCGGCGACGAGCTTGGGATAGACAATCTGCTCGAAGCGATAAAGGGCAGTGACACTGTGAGGATTGTCAAAGCAGACGGCTCATTCGAATTTGTCGGCAGGCTGGAGCTTTCCGACAGGGACAGAGAAATTTTGCTTGCGGCTGGTCTTTTGAACTACACCCGCAAGAAAACCAATGAATGAGAAAACAATAACTATTTTCGGGACGAGCAGGGCCGGGCCGGGCGATTCGGTTTATACGCTGGCGTACGAGGCCGGTAAGCTCCTGGCCGAGGCGGGTTTTACTATCGCCAACGGCGGATACGGCGGAACAATGTTGGCTGCGGCCAAAGGGGCGGCCGAGGCCGGCGGTACAATTATTGGTGTTACGTGCTCGGCGTTCAAAAATAGCAAGGCTAACGAGTACATAACTCGCGAAATAGTTACCGGCTCGCTCGATGAACGGCTCGATATGTTGATAAAGCTGGGGCAGGGCTACGTTGTGCTGCCCGGCGGAACAGGAACACTGCTGGAATTGGCAAAGGTCTGGGAATTGAAAAACAAAGGCTTTCTCGAAGCAGATAAACCTATTATACTTGTAGGTGAATTCTGGAGGCCGCTGGTCGATCTGGTCGCGAGCGACGACCCTGACAGCAGCCGAGGCATAAAGCTGGCAGATGGGCCGGCGCGTGCCATTCAATTGATTATTGATAATTGATTATTGACTATTGAAAACTTAGAACTATAAGACATCGATATGAGCAAGAGATTAGTACTTTTGATGTTGGTATTTCTTATGACTGTTGTCTCGGCGGCATCGGGAGTCGGTGCAGAGACAGCTCGCCATACTTTGCTGCGGGACGGCTTTGTTCTCAGGGGCATTGACGGTAGATTAACCCCCGCCGTTTTGCCCCCACTGCCTCGTTTGCGAAGCAAAACGGAGGGGGCAGCGCCGGACAGTCCCGCACTAATTAAGGAACCCGAACCCGGGCGTGGGCCTGAGCTCAATCGGTACGGGAGCGGATGGTTCTTTGAGCTTGGCTCGGACGTAAGCGATTATAGAGTTCGAGCCCGCGCAGGAACAAGGTTGGAACTGCTGCCGTCGGCGACTTTGGAAAAGATGACCGCTGATGTTAGCGAGCGTTCTGTCAGGCTCTGGGGCAGAGTTACAAGATACAAGGGCCAGAACTTCATCTTCCCAATGTATTTTTTGCCACTGACCAAAACAGCAAAGCCGCAATCTCAAATACCGAAAGCACCACAAAAACCACAACAGCAAGAGGACAGGCGGCAGCAGGCCATCAGTGAGCCGAACGATATATTGGAGATACCGCAAGAGATTATAGAAAAACTCAAGGCCAGAAAAGCCGACCGGCTTAAGATGTTGCCAGAGACCACAGAAGCAAAAAAGCGGCAAGAGGAACCCGAGCCCGCAAAAAGGCCGGAAATAAAGCAGGATTCAACTTTAGCCGACAGGACGGCGTTCTTGGTCGAACAGGACGACGGCCGGCTTGTATTTGTACTCGATGCTCTCGGCCGAAATGTCCAGCAGGTATCTTTGCGGCTGTTGCCGTGCGAGGCGCTGGAGCTGACCGAGCAGAGACAATCTGCTGCGCCGGAGCCGGTGCGATTCAAAATTGCAGGGATAAGAACTGCGTATAAAGGCAAAGGCTATCTGCTGCTGCAGAAGGCAACGCGAGTTTACAGCCACGAAAACTTCGACAGATAAACCCCGTTAGAAATTCCATAACGGGGTAATAATATGATGCAAATTCCGTAGCATATCACAGCCCCGGATAATGCTACGGTACAGCAGGGAAAATTTTTAACGGGGTAAAGGAGACAGCCGTGCCCCACGAACTCGACAAAATCTTGATTTACTCACACCAGCCAGAGTTCAATGAAAGATTAATAAAGCTTTTTAAAGCAGTGGTGGTGGCAACGTATTTTGATGATGATAGCGATGATGATAAACGATTAAAGGATATTCTTGATGAAGTTGTAAAACGTGGAGATAAAGCTGTCGCGGACTTTATGCGAAAGGGCATGGTTCCTGAAGCTGACTTCAGGGAAAGAGATAAAGCTATAGCAAAACTTACAAAGAAATTTGATGGTGGAGTTGAACTAACACCCAAACGATTCCAAGTTTCAAAAGAAGATTTAGAAAAAGCTCACAAAGAAATCGACACCGGCCTTTTGGCTTCACTTCGCAAAGCGATTGAGAATGTTCGGAAGTATCAAACAGAAATCTTCATCGGCAACTTCAAACATCCCGGAATAAAGTACACTCCTATCAGGCGCGTCGGCATTTGTGTGCCGGGTGCTTCTGCGCCGCTGCCATCTACAGTTATAATGACGGCGGTACCTGCGCAAGTAGCGGGCGTAAAGGAAATTGTTGTGGTTTCTCCACCAAGATATAACGGCGATATCCATCCGGTAACTTTGGCTGTCTGCTACGAATTGGGAATCGATGAAGTTTATCGAATCGGCGGTGCCCAAGCTGTAATGGCTTTAGCGAAGGGAACAAAAACCATACTGAATGTGGACAAGATAGTCGGGCCAGGTAACCAGTGGGTACAAATGGCAAAGCGGAAAGTTTTTGGACTCGTTGGTATTGATTCAATAGCTGGGCCAAGTGAAGTATTGATAATCGCAAATGATGATGCGAATCCTGCCTGGGTAGCGGCAGATATGTTAAGCCAGGCTGAACATTACCCTGGAAGTGCGATTTTGTTTACTGATTCGCAAGACCTTGCCAAGAAAGTTCTTAGTGAACTTAAGCGACAGGTTGAACAACTAAGCCGGGCGAAGGAGACAAAGGAATGCTTGAAAAAGTTGAGTGCTATTATTGTCTTTGATGATATGAGCGATGTGGTCGATTGGGCAAATCTTTTAGCAGCTGAGCATTTAGAGGTTCAATGTGGGAGCGAAAGCAAGAAAATCGCTGATCAAATCAAGAATGCCGGTGCGATATTTATTGGTGATTACAGCCCTGTGGCAGTTGGTGATTACTGGGCCGGACCAAGTCACACACTGCCTACAGCAAGGGGCGCAAGGTACGCAAGTGCACTTACCAGCAACGATTTTATCAAGTCAACGAGTATCATCGAATACGATAAAGAAAAGTTGGCTGAAAGTGCTGATGATATTATTCGCTTAGCTGAAGCTGAAGGCCTCGACGCCCACGCAAAAAGCATAAAAATCCGGCAGGAAACCGGCCAAAAATGACTCTGTAAGACGAGCTACACTTCCCAGTTAAGTTCTTGCTCATACCGATGGTAGAACCACCCCAGCAGATGGACCGCGACCATTGCCAGATAGATACCGACACAGTAAACGATGAAAGCCAAAACAGGCGACCCACGCGTGTTAGGCCTCTCTTGGACAATTAAGAAACTCGCTGAAACGAATACCAAAACCATCGCACAGTACGGCAAAAACGTATTGAATATCGAGCCGATAAGCAAGATAGGGCTAAGACCACTCAAAGAGTCAAACATAACAACGGCTAATAAACCCATCGGGAAAAAGAAAACCGCATAGCCCAATAAGGCCCAGAAAACTGTATCGGTCTGCCTGGCATGTCGATAATAAATTAGCATTGGTGCGAAGAAAACAAGAAGACAGCCAAGTATTCTCAACCACTGCCAGAGCATATCTCCGAGGCCCGGGGTATTGGCTAATGTCTCGGGCGCCCGCAAGCCACCAGCCGCACTGTCACGGATGCATTCACAAAAGTACCAGTACAGATACAGGTAAAGAAGGATCCTTACAAGAAAACCTACAATTGCAATTACTACAAAAAGCACGAACAAAGGTGGAAATTGCCGTGAAAATTCGCCGAGCCACCTCAGTGCGATCCTAATTAACAACGGTATCACGACAATAATCGCAAGAGTTGTCAGGCCTGCTTTGCTGCCCGGATAGAGGAATATGTCGATAATCCACGGCAGCTTGCGCTCGGCGACAGGTTCGGTTTCCTCTGCTTCTGTTTCTCCCTCGGGCTGTTGTGGTGCTTCAAGACGCTTCTCAAATACACCATCCTCTTTGCCTGGTTGAACTAAGGCTTCAGCCTTTTGCGCCGGCATTTTCTCTGATGGAACCGGCACATAAGAGCCGCAGTGGGGACATTCTACGAGTTTTCCTCTTGAAGTTTCCAGCTCTTCTATTTCTTGGTTACACGTTGAACACGTAAAACGAACCGTACTGACACTTTTGGCCGGCGCCTCTGGTCGAGCGGGGACAACAACTATGCTTTTGCATTTTGGGCACTTGCATTTTTTGCCGGCGTGAACTTGGGGGACGCTGATTTTCTGGCCGCAGCTCTCGCAATGAAAATCAACGATGGTCGACTTCGCCGGCACTGCCCCGACGCTGCCGCATTTTCGACACTTAACTCGCTTACCTGCGTGTTTGTCTTGAACACTGATTTTATGAGCACAGTGTTCGCACTGGAACCGAATCATAAAATCTGCTGCCTCCTCAATCAATTGCCCTTGGCCCGGTTATCAAATGCCGACCGGCTTTATTAAATAAGACGCAGAAGTGCCTGCTTTATTCACTCAAAAAAACCGGAAAAAGCAAAATCAGCAGACTTTCTAAAAGAACGGCTGTTTCTGTATTGATCAGACACCGCCCAGCTTTTCTTTTATTATTTCTGCGGCTTTTTTGAGGGCGTCGTCGATTTTTTTCGGATTTTTGCCGCCGGCCTGGGCCATTTGAGGTCTGCCGCCGCCACCGCCATCGACAATCGGTGCAATTTGCTTAACAATGTCACCGGCCTTTACGCCCTTTTTGATTAGGTCGTTGGTCATACCCGCCAGGAGTGCTGCTTTACCGTCATCGTCAATGCCCAGAACGATAGCTGCGGATTTGGCCTTCTTCTTGAGCATATCGATAACTTCCCGGGCCTGTTCGACCGAAGTCGTTGAGAGCCGGCCGATGATTAAAGATGTTTGGCCCGCTTTTTCGCATTTTTCCAGAAGCTGTTTTGCTTCAGCCATAGTATCAGAGCCGCTTGCCGCAGCCGACCTGAGCTGCTTTGAAAGTTTTTTGTTGTCCTTTATTAACTGGCCGACCCTGTCAACCAGCGCCTCGGATGGCACCTTTAGCACCACCGAAAGCTCATCGACAATGTCGCTTGCTTTTTCCAGATACGCGGTAAGGCCCTGACCGGTCAGCGCGGTGATCCTGCGGACACCGGCTGAGATGCTCTCTTCTTTAATTATCTTAAAGCCGCCGATAGAGCCGAGCCTGTCAACATGCGTGCCCCCGCAGAACTCCCGGCTAAAGGCCTGGCCGATTTGGCTTTCGCCCTCGGCGCCGATACCCACTACGCGGACCTCGTTTCCGTACTTTTCACCGAATAGCGCCATTGCACCAAGTTTTTGGGCCTGTTCTTTAGGCATTACACAGCAGGTCACCGGCAGGTCACCGGCGATTTTTTCTCGGACAAGCTGCTCGACTTTTTCCTTTTCCTGCTCTGTCAATGCCTTCGGATACGTGAAATCAAACCTCAGGTAATCAGGGCAGACAAGACTTCCCTGCTGTCTTGCCGAATCACCCAGCACTTGCTGGAGCGCCCACTGCAACAGATGCGTGGCTGTATGGTTATTCTTGGTGTTAGTGCGATCTTTATCAACCCTTGCCTGGACCTGGTCACCAACACGAAGCGCCCCGCCGCTGAGTCTGCCCTGATGAATCACACAGTCGGCAATCTTTTCAGTATTTTCCACGACGAATTGCCAGCCGGGTCCCGAAATCATTCCTGCATCGGCGACCTGCCCGCCGGCTTCAGCGTAAAAACAGGTCTTGTCCAGCACCAGGGCGATACTCTTTTGAGTATCTTCAAAAGAACCTTTTTCCTGGAAACCTTCCGGTGTTATCCAGCCCAGGACTTTGCTATTACAGAGGTCAGTTTCATATTTTAGCGAATCATCGGTAACCGGCAGCTCGACCCCGCTCAATGCAGACACGAAAGACGCTGCTTTCTGCGCAGCCCTTGCTCTGGCACGCTGCTGCTCCATCAGTTCTTCAAATTTAGCTGTGTCGACTTTCAAGTTGCGCTCCCTGGCCATAAGCTCAGTCAGGTCAAGCGGGAAGCCGTAGGTATCATAGAGCTGGAAGGCATCTTGGCCTGTGATAATTTTGTCTTTTGATTTCTGCGCCCGCCCGGCAGCGGCGGCGAAGATTTCAATACCTCTGTCGAGCGTTCTGCCGAAGCTTGCCTCTTCGGACTCAATTACCGTTGAGACGTAGTCGGCCCTTGCCTTTATCTCGGCAAACGCATCTCCCAGACAATCGACGACTACCGGTACGAGTTTATAAATAAACGGCTCGTGCATTCCCAGCTCTCTGCCGAACCTCGAAGCCCGGCGAAGTATTCTGCGAATCACATATCCGCGGCCTTCATTAGAGGGAATAGCTCCGTCGGTTATCGCAAAGACAAGTGAGCGAATATGGTCGGCTATCACCCTGAAGGCATTATCGGTTTTGTTGCCCAGCTTTGATGTGTATTTGTGGCCGGTTATGTCACTGACGCGACCGATTATGGGCATAAATAAATCGGTATCATAGTTGCTTGTTTTATTCTGCAGCACCGCTGCGATTCTTTCCAGGCCTGCGCCGGTGTCGACGTATTTGGCTGAAAGCGGCACAAGTTCGTTGTCAGGCTGGTGATTAAATTGAATGAAAACAAGATTCCACAACTCAATATATCTTGCGCAGCCTCCGTTGACCCGGCATCTATGGTGCGGGACATTTTTCATATCACAGGCGTCCGGGCCGAGGTCGATGTGTATCTCACTGCAGGGCCCGCAGGGACCGGTCTCGCCCATTTCCCAGAAATTATCTTTTTTGCCGAACGCCAAAACCTTCTCGGCAGCTATTGTGGTTACTTTGGTCCACAGCTTTGCGGCCTTGTCATCTTTGGGCAGGCCGTCGGCCTGGTCGCCTGCAAAAACCGTCGCCCACAGGCGGTCCGGCTCGATGCCCCAAACCTTTACCAAAAGCTCCCAGGCCCACTGGATTGCTTCGGCCTTGAAGTAATCATCAAAGGACCAATTGCCTAACATTTCAAAAAAAGTATGGTGATAGGTGTCTTTGCCCACCTCCTCAAGGTCGTTGTGTTTGCCGCTCACGCGCAGGCATTTTTGGCTGTTGACCACCCGAGGATGTTCCGGGGATACCAACCCCAAAAAGATGTCCTTGAACTGATTCATCCCCGCATTGGCAAAAAGCAGGGTCTCGTCACCGATGGGTACTATTGGTGAGCTGGGGACGAATTCGTGGCCTTTGCTCTTGAAAAAATCTATAAAGCCGTTTCTTATTTGCTGTGCAATCAACATAGTATTTCGTTTAGTCTTTCGAGAGTCACTTAGCAGTTATTTTTCGGTAAACGGCCATCCCCAAGCTCGTCCTTCGACTCCGCTCAGGACTTGCTTGAGGCTGCCACGCATTCTTTATCAATTTTATTGGGTGGCAGTCTCAAAGCCGAAGGCTTTGGGGATGGTTTCTCCCTGGCTAAACACGTACCCGCGAAAGCAGGGACAATCGTCAATAATCAATTATCAATAATCAATTCACAAGGCCTTTGGCGATGAGGACTTTGTTTTTCAGCTCCTCGCACAGGTCTTTATTTTCAACCAGGAATTTTTTGGCGTTTTCTCTACCCTGGCCGAGCCTGACAGTGCCATAGTTTAGCCAGGCGCCGCTTTTTTCAACGATCTCGCAACCAAGGGCCAGGTCGAGCAAATCGCCCTCGTAGCTGATTCCGCTGTCAAACATAATATCGAACTCAGCGTCACGGAAAGGCGGTGCAATTTTGTTCTTTACCACCCTGGCCCTGACCCTGGAGCCGACTGCACCGCTGCTATCCCTTAAGGTTGTTACTCGTCTCAGGTCGATTCGCACGGAGGTGTAAAATTTCAACGCCCTTCCGCCGGGCGTGGTTTCCGGGTTGCCGAACATCACGCCGATTTTCATACGGATTTGATTTATGAAGATAAGGGCGGTTTTGCTCTTGCCAATGATAGCTGTGAGCTTTCGCATCGCCTGGCTCATTAACCTTGCCTGCCGTCCCACGTGCACGTCGCCCATGTCGCCTTCAATTTCTGCCTTCGGTGTCAGTGCGGCGACCGAGTCAATAACTATGACATCTATCGAATTGGAAGCTATTAACATCTCGGTTATGTTAAGTGCCTCCTCGCCGGTATCGGGCTGGCTGACCAGCAGACTGCTTACATCGACGCCCAGCCTTTTTGCCCAGGTGGTATCCAGAGCGTGTTCGGCATCGATAAATGCGGCCACGCCGCCTGCTTGCTGGGCGTTGGCAATAACGTGAAGTGCAAGGGTGGTTTTGCCGGAGGACTCCGGCCCGAACAGTTCGGAGACCCTGCCGCGCGGGATACCGACCCCGCCGAGGGCTAAATCCAGCGATAGCGAGCCGGTGGGTACGCCCTCAATCCTGGCGTACCTGTGTTCGTCCATCTGCATAATCGCGCCCTGGCCGTATTGCTTTTCAATCTGTGCAATCACACGCTGCAGAGCGTCTTCTTTGCCGCTCGCCTGGGACCTCAAACGCTCTACCTTGCCTTTGGATGTTGTCTGGGTTCTTTTTGTCTTTGCCATTTTTGTTTCTCTCCTATCTCATATCTTGTGAGGCCGATACCCTTGGGGTTTTACGTTGTTTGCCTTATTGTAATTTATAATTTCCTAACAGAGTATAGATAGGGCCTTTCGGCGTCAGCTGGCTCTGGTAAACCGAGACCGAATCACCCAGTATAGTGCCGAGCTTAAAATCTTTGTAATTTTCAGTCATTTGCGCCAGCTTGAGGCCTGCCTTTGAGTTTCTTACGCGGCAAAGGGTCAGATGACCGGAGAACTTTCTCGTTTCCTTAGGCCAACCGGCCAAAGCCAACTGTTGCTCAAGGCTGTTTTGCAATTGTAACAGATTCTCGCAATCCTGTCCTGCGCCAACCCATAAAACTCTGGCACTCCTGCCGCCGAAATGGCCGACGGTTTGTATATCCAGCTCGAATCTCTTGTGTCTGCCGGCAACCTCTTTGACTATATTGCAGACCTCAACGACTTTTTCGTCTTTAATTTCGCCCAGGAACTTCAGCGTCAGGTGTATATTCTCCGGGTTCACCCATTTGACGTCGCCTTTTTTAATATCAACTTTGCTCTGGAGCTTCTGCTGCAAATCGCCTAAGGCCTTCCTGATTTTCTCATCAATATCTACCGCTATAAACACTCGCATTAGTTCATTAGCCTACTAAAAATGTGTTAGCTTTCGCAAAGTTTCAAATCTGCCGTCGATATCAGTTTTATCTATCGAGGTCAATCCCTGCAGCGAAAAATCGGCAATCGTAAACGAGGCAGCCACTGTACCGTAGGCAATTGCCGTCTTTAGCGATTCAGAATCGGTCTTGCATACTTGTGCCAGATAGCCCATCAGGCCCCCAGCAAAGCTGTCACCGGCGCCTGTCGGGTCTTTAACTTCAGCGGCTGGAAA
>JAUXAL010000141.1 GCA_030619925.1 Phycisphaerae bacterium
CTTGTTTTTTCGTGTATCCAGTTACCAGTTTCCAGCTTCGATACAAGTTTCGACACCCATAAACGGGGTTCTGAAAAAAGAACAACTTCGGCCGGTAATTTCAAATTTGAAATTTCAAATCTCAAATTATACATGCCCCTATCCGCTACACGCTACACGCTACATGTTAGCTTTCTGGCAAACATACGGGGATTTTAACATAGTTTCAAACAAAAGTCAACAAAAAACGGCCAAAAAAGCACTTTTTCCTCATTCTGCCTGCCCCGCACGAATTAGGTTCCCGCCGTAAATTGGTGCGGGGTCTTCTCGTAAGTGTCTGCCCACTTAACTGTCTTTTCTTGTGAAAACAAAGCGGGGCCTATACCGAATCGATCAGTATAGGCCCCAAATTGGCGCAAATCCATTGCCCTATCGTCCGTCATTACGGCTACGGCCACAGTTGCTCATCAAGCCGTACATCCGCCACGCAATTGCCGCTCAAATCATAAGCCGGCTTTCAGCAGCGAAGGAACTCATCTGGACGGATACAGCCGGATATCATCAAAGTACATAATACCTGAACCACCAGGTTGTGAACTAGCCTTATCGCCGAAACCAATAGAAATCGTATTGACATTGGTCAGGTTAACTCCGCCGTCACTAAACTGCTTCAGGTCGATAAGCCACTCCATCCAGTCACTTATCTGCGTTGCATTGGGTTCATCGTGGAACATCACCGCAGGAGTACCACCACTGTTAGCCAGAGCCACGTACATCGGAGCTGGACTGTTAGAAGGCATATTAACGCCAATAGCCTGCTCCGTGAACTGTCCACTGACCGCACCGGTGATCTGGACGTCGGAGAATATGGCCTTGCAGGTCACACCGGCCGCATGGCTGGTCACTGCCAGGCCTATGTACACCGGGTCCGTCATCTGAACCGCAACCAACTGGCCTTCCTGCTGCCACTGGCCGTCCAGGAAGACATAGCCAGTAAATAGGATACCTTTACGCACCAGCTTGACAGAAGCAGGCGGCGATATGCCAACCAGTGTACGCGATGAACTGGAGGTACCACCTGGAGCAGTACGCCGCTGGAAAGTTGCGCCATCGCCCCCCCCACCAGTGATTGCTACGAACACATTGGGTGAGTCGGCATCCAGCGTATCACGTATCATCACGCCTGCCTTGGCCCAATCGTCCGTCTGCTCCACGCTGAGCACCTGGGCAATGATCTCGCCATCGCCCGATAATTGCTTCCAGATGTAGCGGAACTCGTCGGAAGTACCCCAGATATCTGCGCCTGAGGCGTTCACCGTAAAGGTGCCGGCCGGTTCCTCTACGAAGGCTACCCGATTGCCTCTGAACCACAGCGACAATGCTTCAATACCTCTTACAGTCCAGTCCCGCCCGGAACTCAACGTCAAGGTCGCCTCTGAATTCCTTGCCGTGCCCGTGTTATCGTAGAACAGCGGCATCGACTGCTCGCCGCCGTGAATGATAGTTTGCTCGGTGAAAGGAGGAACATCATAACCGACGAGAGAACCGTTTGTCGCCACCTCGTATCCGTCTATCCACGTTAGAAATATCCTGTTGCTGTTGGGGTCAGTGGTGTCAAGGTCATTGTAGGACTCAAAATCGTCCACGACAAAATATTTTTGTGTCGTAAAGTCCCAGACAGCACCTTGCCAGGTTGTGGGGGTCTCGGCTTCATTGACCTCATCGACCCGCCAGTAGTAAGTCTGGCCTAAATCGAGCGATAGGGGACCGTGGCCGGCCTCGGTCACGGTAGTAACGGCGGCAGTACCGTCTATCACAGCTTGCCAGTCAAAGCCGAAGTACACGTCGTGCTTGGCTGCCTCTCTTCCCGCTCTAAAGCTAAGGGTCACATCAGTGGGCGCATCTATTGTGCCAATTGAGACATCTGTTGCCCCCGATTCTGGGTTGGGCTCTCTTGCGAGGACCGGTATGTAGAAGAAGCGAACCTCACTGAGACCAAATTGGGGCAGGATGCCTCCCCAGTTGCTGTTAGCAGTGAGCTTGACATACTTTGCTACTACGCCACCGGTATCAACAGTGGTATTGTGTGCGTAGTCGGGCGTACCAGGGGCCCGGGCAAACTCGTGAGTGGTACCCAATGTCGTATAGTCGGTGCCATCGACCGAATATTCAATGGAAACATCTTTGAATCCCAAACCGATGACCGGCTCCAAACTCTCATTCGAGTTCCATACCCACATCTCGTGGAGCTTGTAAACGTTGTCGAGCTGAAATTCGATCCAGGTCGGCTGTGGCCCTGTCATACTGCTCAGCCACACATTATTCTCAGCATCTTTGCCGTGCAATAAACCGCTGTCATCCAGTCCCGAGCCGTTGATGGTATTTTCAGGCCCTTTAGCTACAGCGCTGCTGGAAGCTGTGGCGGTTATATTCTCGATGGGATAAGCAAGTAGCTCGGT
>JAUXAL010000101.1 GCA_030619925.1 Phycisphaerae bacterium
ATGCGCCAACACCTTCCTTGGTCCAATCCCGCTGTGTCAACGTCAAGGTCGCCTCTGAATACCTTGCCGTGCCGGAGTTGTCGTAGGCGAATGGCATCGACTGCCTACCACCGTGAACGATAGACTGCTCGCAGAAAGGAGGATTCTCATAACCGACGAGAGAGCCGTTTGTTGCGACACCGTATCCGTCTATCCACACGTTAAATATCCTGTTGCTCGCCGGGTCACCGGGGTCAAGGTCATTGTAGGACTCAATATCGTCCACGATAAGATAGTCGGCTACCGTAAAGCTCCAGACTCTACCTTTGCTGACCGTCGCGTCGGTATTATACTCATCGATACGCCAGTAGTAAGGCCCGGTGCCCCATTCAAGGGCTTCGGTGGGGGTATAGCTGGCAGCAGTCTGACGGCCTCGATATATGCCCGTGGTATCGGATGCATCAGCACCGTCGACAGCCAGTCCGTCAGTGCCGAAGTACACATCATGCTGAGCCGCCTGCTCTCCCGGTGACCAGGTAAGGGGCTGCCTGGCTCTTTCGATATCCACTGTTGAGTTATTAGCCGGGCTCGGGCTGTGGGCAAGGTCGACATCACCTTTGAAAACCGCGGCCACCTCTTCGGCCGACAGCGGCCTGATGTAGAAGCGGGCGTCGTCCACGATGCCTGCGAATTCCTCGCTCGGGCTACTATCCCATTCCTGGCCTATTGACCACTGCGTGTCCGCGGCCGGATCGTCATCGGCTAGATCCGAGCCTCGCAGAGCTCCATCGACGTATATGTACGCCATGAGCCCTTCCCTGACGTACGTCAACATATGCCACTGGTTGTTGTTGACTTTAGGGCCGGGGAACTCCATTTGGGGACCATCATCATTCGTAAACGGATTCCCATTTTCAATGCCAAACTCAAGATCGTGACTGCTACCAGTGTTAGATGCAAACAGGTTCCCTTGATCCACCTGCTCGGTTCTGATCCATGCACTGACCGTAAAATTGTTGTTTGTCATCATTGGAGCTACACTGTCAATTCCGACATAATCATTATCTCCGTCCAATTCCAGCGCGCCGTCTATAATCCCGGCTACCCACTGCGGATTACCACCAAGTGTGCCATGATTGCCAAAGCCGGACGAATCAAAGGCGATGTCGCCCTGGCCTTCGTCAAGCTTCCACCAGCCGATAAAAGCAGGGTCGTCAAATGTTCTGAAACTCCAGACCTCGCCTGGGTGCTTGGTTGTACCATCGGCCTCGACCTCATCGACCCGCCAGTAGTAAGTGGTGCCATTCTCAAGACCTTTGGGGTTATAGGTTTCATCCAGCTGGTTGCCCTTGAACGTCTCGCCGGTACCGGCAGCTACATCGGTTCGGCTGGTGCCTAAGTACACATCGTGCGCAGCCGCACTGGAACCAGCACCCCAGCTAAGGACTGCATCAGGGAGCTCAGTTTTGCTGCCATCAGACGGGTCGGGGCTATAGGCGGTAAATGGCGCAGCAAGAAAGCTCCAGATATCACCCGTGTGAATCGTAGTGCCGTCAGCCTCAACCTCATCGACCCGCCAGTAGTAGGTGGTACCTGGAGTAAAAAGAGGAACGTGCCAGTACATCGCCCAGGTCCAGCGGTCCATATAGTCATCAGACCCCAACTCCGGATTGGTGCCGAAGTACACATCGTGGTACACGGCAGTATCTCCCTTCGTCCACTGCATAAGCGGCGCGGGCCCACCTGTACCGCCATCAGCCGGGTTCGGCTCCGTAGCATATTTAACCGTATATTCTATATGCAGCAGCGGCGCCAGAGACGAGTCCCCGTCGAAAGCCTCGGCTTCTCGACATCCCTGGGAGGGATTGGCTGGGTTATCTTTAAGGATCACCACCATCGCATTGCCGGCTGCCCAACCGTCCTGGTCGATTATCTCCTGGATGATAGAAGAGATGTCAGCAGTACGCTCATCCGGACCTGCCGCACGGACGGACCCCCACATCGGTATATCCCACACCTCCGACGCCGTCGTTGTGGCCCTGGAGCTGATGTTGGGGTTACCTGAACTAAAATCAACGGGATCGGGACTCAGCTCACCCTCGACGATAACAGACACAGGGGGGACATGGTAATCATTATTTATATCATCGGCGGTGAACTGCACCCACGCCTTCTTGATTCTAACGCCCTTAGGAATATCTACGCCCGTAAATCGGACACCTATAATCTGTAAGTTCCCCGGATCGAAGGCGCCTTCATAGCCCAACTCCAGGTCGCTGCTGGTCCTACTCATACCGCCACCCACGACTTTCTCTTCGGCATCATCATTGCTGGCAGCGACTCGGACGTCGACACTGAAGACACCAAACGCCGCATTTGTACCGGCCAGAGCCAGTACTAAAACAAAAGAAGTTAAGAAAAACAATTTCTTAGACATAATAGTCCTCCTTCAAAAAAGTTAAGATAATCAGGTTTTGGTCACACACCAAAACACCCGATGTTTTCGACAGGCAATTAACATCCTTACGTACGCAAATCGAAAATCGAAAATCGAGAATATTTTACGATTTGATTCTACCTCCTTCCTTCTAAAAACCCAATCCGTTCTCCGTAGTAGTCCTACCACGAAGGATGAATATGAACTGTTACTTGAAATGTAAAAATCACAACTGCAAAGTACAAACTTCCTACTTAAAGCTCCCTACGTCACTCATTCACTTTTTGGCCAAGCTAATCTACTCAAAAATTACATAAATTTCGGCCCTCCGAAGAGCTCGAATCCATCCATGCCCGCCTATGCGGGCACAAACTTCACCAACTATGTTTATACCAGATTAGCCGCCTTCTCGTCAAGGAAAATCTCACTTTTAGAGGCTTTCTCGGTCTTATTATTGAGAATTATTTTACGGCCCTGGACACATTTTCTTTGGGGTTTGGGAGCCGGCAAAATCGGAGCTTCCCCCTTGTCGGCGACTGAAATATACCACAAATCCTCAGCCACGGGTTACAAGTTCATAGATTGAACTGCCGCGAGATAACTGTGCTTGTCAAGGCCGGAAATGGCCGAAGAACACTCGGAAGGTTAACGACAAAACTTGTCTTTTAATTCTTGCTCAAAAAGCGTGCGTTTTTGATTGAAGATATGCCGCGAAATTTCCCGCCCCCAATTCTAATATACCGAATCCGATTTCCTATCCGCCACCCGCTGACCGCTATAGGCCATGCTACCTCATAATCCAGCGTTTTCCTTTGTAAGCTAAGTTGGCATCAGATCTTAGGGACGGGTCGCCTCTGAAGGCGTAACTTAATTCGAGGGTCTTTCTCAGAAAAACTTTGAGAGGCCTGCCGGTCTTATCTTTCGCTACCGGATGGTCAATGGCGGCCGTCTCGTTACTCAGACCTGTTATAAATACTTTTATATTCTTGGCTTGCGTGTCAAAGTCAGGCCATATAATGACGACATCTTTGGTGTTATCTTCACCCTGAAGCAGCTTATTGCCAATCCCCTCCAGAGGTTCAAGAAATGGGTATCTGCTCTGATGACGCCTCTTTATGTGCCCAAAAACCGCTGGACTCACCCCTTTGCCTGCCGGTGTAATTCGAAAGGTATCCGTCATCAGGTCGCACTTGGGGTAAAACTCAACATCGCGGTTCGTATTGTTGGTGAGCGTTATTATGGTGTACCAGAATCGCTTCAGCCGGTCTGGACCGCTCGATTGCAGAACAATTTGCTGCGGATGAGTAAATACCGTATCTATTGTCCATTGACTCGGACCAGGCACGATGGCCGGCTCAGGTGCAGCCAAACACACACAGGCTATTACCACCGCCAGTGCCGATGTTCCATAAACAAAACTTCTCATCATATAACCCTCATCAGAAAATAACGTGCTTTGCTCTTTCCGAAGCCTAAGCAACCGTTCCAGCTACTATTTTACACTAAAATCGCCCGAAAACCAAGAACATTTTTCCCTTTATTATTGTCCTAACGGCCGTGGGCTGGCTCAGCCGGGTGCCACAAAACCGGACTTATTGGATTTCTTAGCCACTTTTGCCCATATGGACGGTCTCCAGTCGGGTTTTCGCTTCAGACCAGTTTTGTTATGCCGGGGATTGCTACTGGGCGAACCGGCAAATCGCCGAGCTCATATTTCGGCGGCGTCAGGTCCAGTTTGGATGCCTTCATGGCCCAGTCCCACTTCAGGGCCCGGCCGGTATACGCGCTCATACGGCCCATGATGACCGTCATGGTGCTTTCTGCAACTTGTCTGCCTTCGTTTATCGGCTTACCTTCACGAATACTCCTGATAAGCTCGCTGTGTTCCTTAACGAAACCGCTAATGGTTTCTCCTTTGTATCTGAACGGATTCTGCCCCTCGATATATCCGTAGGCTCTGGTTGTATATGTCGAGCCTTTTGTACCAACTACTCTCTCTCCTACCCGGCTGGTTGACCCTTCGATCTGACTGCACATACTCATTACCCGCACGCCGTCCGGATACTCGAATTCTACAGTGAAATGGTCGTAAATATTGCCGAACTCCGGGCCCGTTCTTGTCTGTCTGCCGCCCATGCCGATGCACTGAACCGGATGAGACCCGATCGCCCAGTTGATAATGTCAATGTTATGAAGGTGCTGTTCGACGATATGGTCGCCGGAAAGCCAGGTGAAGTAAGGCCAACAGCGGACCTGCCATTCCATGTCGGACCATTCGGGTTTTCTGTGCTCGAAGTGCCATTTTGCCGAGCCCCAGTTCCAATAGCATTGTGCCGCCACAATCTCGCCGATTTTGCCGTTGTGGACACGTTTCATAACCTCACGATATTGATGCTGATAACGCTGTTGCGTGCCGACTACAACCGACAGCCCTTTCCTTTCTGCCAGTTTAGCCGAGGCGATTACCGAACGTATACCGACGGGATCTACCGCTGCCGGCTTTTCCATGAATACGTTTCTACCGGCTTCTATGGCTGCTTTGAATTGGGCAGGCCGAAAACCAGGCGGCGTCGTTAAAAGGACGATGTCCGGCTCCTGGGCGATTACTTTCTTATACGCATCAAAGCCCACGAAGGCCGTTTCCCGGCTAACCTTTACCTTCTGAGGGAACTTTTCCTTGATTGTATTGAGTGAACCGTCCAGTTTGTCCTGAAAGAGGTCGCCCATAGCCACAAGCTCAACTCCGTTTGCCGACTCGAGACAGTTTATCGCCGCGGCCGTCCCGCGCGACCCGCAGCCGATCAGCCCGATGCGTATCTTCTCAGAGCCGGCGGCAAAGATGCGGTTTGTTCCCACCCCCACAGCCGCCAGCGATACCGCCGCCGACGCTGAAGTCTTGATAAAGTCTCTCCGTGAGACTTCGGTTGTTTGTTTTCTTTCTTGCTTTTTCATAAATAACTCCTTCAGTAAGAATATTCTGATATACCTATTGTACTGATACAGGACCACCTTTGCGGCCGAATACCTGTTCATTATTTCGTTCGAAATCTCCCATTTAAAACACCTCGCTGTACCACAAGGCAGCTCTGTTTTTATTGCCATAATTCGTAATCAGTGTGGCCAGGCTAACGGAAATGTTTCTTCACGGCGATAGGCGTCCACGTGCCCGTCCAAAAAAGCGCAATTTCCCCTTCCGCCCATCGGATCACCGGATGGAGCATAATGAAATCCCGCGATGACATCCCAAAACTGGCCCACACCTTCGGGGCCGGGTTTGATAAGTCGGTAGCTACCAGCTTGTTTAAGCCAACCTTCGATCATGGAATCCGAGCCGGGAATCATATACGTGTCGTTAAGCCCGGAGACGTTATATCGAGTATCAACCAGGGCGCTCTCCTCGGTGAAGGAGAACGTTTCTGCAGGATGCTTGACTTCGGATAGTTTTTCTACCCTCGATTTTTTTACACTTGAACTCGGGCTGCCCAGATATCCGTTCATAGTGTAATTGTACCAGGGCTTATAGTTTTTGATTCTATCAGCGTCAGCTTGATAAAAGTGGTCCTGGGAAGCCCTATGGGCTATACGGGCAAAAGTTGGACAGATGAAGGCCTTTACATTTTTCAAGTAATGGTAAAATGAACTCGCATATTCCGGATGGTTTTTAAGATATAAATCCCCATTGCACCAGCGAAGGTGGATCGGACTGCTGAGTCCCGACTCCACGGGGTAAGGTGCTGTCTGCGAAAAATAACAACTGCGTGGGTCACAAAATTTGTCGTCGTTATCTCCAGTGTACATATATGTCGCAAGCGTATAATTCTTCAGATTCGACTTGCATACCGCGCGTTGCCCCTGTTCTCTGGCTTTATTAAGAGCCGGCATGAGAATTGCCATCAGCACCGCAATAATGGCAATTACCACCAACAGCTCTATTAGCGTGAACCCCTTTCTTCTTCGCATAACAATCGCCCTCTTACTAAATGTGTATTTTGCTCGCGACTAACCTCTCATCAAAAACGTTTGCCGGCCATCGTCGAACAGGTAAAAAGTAACGTGAACGCTTTTTAAGGTGGAAGTTACCACATCAGCTCCGCCTATCTAATTCACAAAGTTTGAATTGCCATTTTACCCGCCCAGTCGTATTTCTGCAAGCAATAAGAGGATTATTTATGGCACAATGCTCTTGACATCTTCTCTACTCGATGTAAGATTTGGGAAAAATTTTAGGAGAAAAACGATGACAGATAAAAAAGCCGACCTTGCCGGGCCCGGCATCGGCGACTATGCCGAGCTGGAGAAAATCCTGCCGCAGGATTATAGCTCTCTGCTGTCCCCAAAGGAAACACAGAATGCCACCTATGCCGTCAAAGACTACATTGAGGAAAATCTGTGCAAGCAGCTCAATTTGATTCGCGTTACGGTTCCTCTGATAGTAGACGTCCAGAGCGGCGTCAACGACTACCTCGACCGTGATGGCTCACGGACCCCAGTCGGGTTCCACATTTCAAATGACCGCGACAAGAACCCCATCGATGCCGAGGTTGTGCAGGCTGCAACCAAGTGGAAGCGCATGGCCCTCAAACAGTTCGGCATGGACGCCGGAGAGGGCCTGCTCACCGATATGCGCGCCATCCGCAAGGACTACTTCCTCGACCACGACCACAGCGCCTACGTCGACCAGTGGGACTGGGAGCTGACGATAACCGCCGAGCAGCGCAACCTTCAGTTCCTCAGGCAAGTGGTAGAGAAGCTATGGAACGTCCTCAAAGGTGCCGAGGCCCATGTCCAGCAGCTATTTCCCCAGATCAAGACGGACAAATACCCCAACCTGCCTGAGAAGCTCACATTCATCCACGCTGAAGACATACTTGACAAATTCCCCGGCCTGCCCCGCATGCAGCGCGAGACAACGATTCTGCAGGAATACCCCGCCATTTTCATCTACGGGATCGGCTGGGTGCTAAAGGACGGCTACCCGCACGAAATGAGGGCCGCTGACTACGATGACTGGGTCACAGAGACAACCTCTGAAGACGGTAGGCCAATGCATGGTCTTAACGGTGATATTCTTGTCTGGAACCCGATCACAAAGCGCCGCCACGAACTGACATCTATGGGCATCCGCATTAACATCGAGACGCTCAAAAAGCAATTGGAGATTAGCGGCCAGCTTGATTTCCTAAAGCTGCCATACCATCAGGCAATCTTGAACGATGAGATTCCGCTCAGTATCGGCGGAGGCATCGGCCAGTCCCGCACCTTCATGATTATCTTGAAAAAGGCCCACATCGGAGAAGTCAGTGCCACCGTATGGCCGAAGATACTCAAAGACATGTGCAAAAAGAAAAACATCCACGTCATAGAATAAAAATCGTATGTGCTATTGCGAGTCCCGCACCAATTAGGCGTGAGCCTAAGCTCAATTGGTGCGGGACGCGGCATTCTTAAACAGTCGGCGCAAAAGATTCAAACACCAGGAAGGACTTCTGCTCCTTTTCCCTGTTGAACCAGGGGAACATAGGTTTCCAGAGCTTGCAAAACCGCCGAATCGGTCAGGTCAATTACCTTCTTCTGTTCATGGGCCATATATCCAGCCATAACGAGCATCGTGATTAGCCGACCATATTCGAAATCGAGCAGAGCGTTTTTGCCCTGTTCAAAGGCCGGGATTGCATCCTGCCACTCAGCTATATATCCATACAGGTCGGGCTCATTGTGCTGAAGAACCAAGGCCCCACGTGTCGCCTGTGCCTTCTCAAGGGCAAGTTCGCTATCTGCAACAGCAGTGGCGGCCGCGTCACTAATAAACAGGCCCGCAGGCGACTCCAGGGAGTTGACGGTGTACGAATAACCGGGGCCGAAGGCTTCCATAAAAAGCCGCAGGCCGGGTGCGTCGTACATCCAGGAATTTGTAGCTTGAGCTACACTGCGAATTCCAGTCTCGGGGTCCTTGAACTCTATGATGACGTTTGAGTAGTCCTCGGCAGGCGTAACCGCATAATCCACACCTCTTTTCTTAAGCTGGCTGATCCACGGCTCTTTGCCCCATTTGAGCAGCGCCATGTTGGCGGTAACTGAAACGGGCGTGAGGTAGTTGGGCGGCTTGCCACTGGGTGTCAGCATATACATACCGACAGCTATGCTGTGGCAGCCCATATCGCAGCAAACACCGCCTCCCTGCTTTGTGGGGTCCCAGAACCAGGGCTCGTGTGGTCCGCCGTGCTCCTCTGCGCTGCGGGCCAGATGCACAGAACCCATACTCTGTTCCACTGCTGCGAGCTGACGGCGGGCCTCGACCACAGGGGGCATGTGAAGCTGGTTTTCGAAGTAAGCAGTGGGTACACCGAGCGCCTTGGCCATTCGTGCCATTATGTCAGCTTCCTGGAGGTTGCGGGCGAGGGGTTTCTCACAAATGATACCCTTGATTTTCACCCCACCTTCGACGGCCTTGGCTATGTCGCGCATAATCTCGAGGCGGGCGTAGTTGGGGGCAAAAATACAGACCACATCGACAGCGGCACAGAGAGCTGCGGTGTTCTCGAAAACCCGGGTATTGCCCAGACCATTTTCGCGTGCACACTCGGCAAGGGTCTCTGCGCCCTGTGGTGCACAAACCCCGGCTAACTCAACGCCGCGGACCGAGCGTAAGGCCCTTTCATGGAATCCGGCCACGAAACCAGCTCCAATCATTCCTATCTTTAGCATTGTCTAATCCCTTTCATATCAAAATGTTACAGACTATTTTCACACTTTTTCTGATGCCGTTACGGCAGCTTGCCGAGAATCGAATACATTTTTCTCCTTCTGCGGCGGTTTCTTAGTTAAGTTCCCGCTGTTGTTAGTCTTCCATTCCGCCTTTCAACGGATGCCCAAATGCGATAAAGGACGTTTGGAAAACCGTCATATCTACCCTACTTTTAGCTAAAGCACAACCTAAAACTTGCCAGGAGGAGCAGAAAATTGGTAGATTTAGCTTCAGGCTCGGGGTTGGTAAGGACCAATTTTCCGGGACGATAGCGAGTTGCAGACGAGTTTAAATAGGCAGATTAGGAGATTTGGGAAGGGGCAATTTTCCGGAACGATGCCGGGGATAAGACAGCATCGCTGATCCAATCTAAAGCTACCTGACTGAAAAAACGTCGGGAATCGAACGACACGATTTGAAGCCAATATACAAGTTGGCTGAAAATGGGGGGTTAAAATGGGTAAAAATTGACAGAAATTAGTAAGAATTCAAAGAAATTTGCAGAAATTCACAAAAAATCGTGCTTTTTGAGCATTTTTTTTGGGGTTACCTGTGTAAATAATCGAAAATATATTAGCCGGATATTTTGCTTAAGCTGTGGGGAAGTCAGCTTGGTGGGCCGGCGGTACGACAAAGAATTGGTAGAGATTTTGGCTGTTGTTCAACGAGAATTACGGCGGGTCACAGACCCGCCTGAGAAAACTAAAAGGAGATAAGGAATGCCAGCAACAAAAGTTGCAAAGAAACGTGCCACAAAGAAACGTGTCGCAGAGAAACGTATGGGTATGCCCGAAATAAGAATAAAGGCTAAAGGGCTCGGGATATCCCCCGAAAAAATGAAAAAAACGGAACTTGTCCATGCTATTCAGGTAGCAGAGGGGTGCACACCCTGTTTTGGAAGGGCAAACGGCCAATGCCCGTACACCGACTGCTGCTTTATGGAGAATTGCTTTAAAATCAGGCTGTAGATTCTGCTCGTTTGGCCCTTAGCACTCAGTAGCATTCTTTTGGGAAGGGACAGTTACAACGCGCACTGTCTTACACACCGCTGCGCAAAGGGTTTGAAGCGAAAAATTTGAGTTGTAAGTTTTTCAAATTATTTTGTTGACAACCGGTGAGTGCTTTGGTACTGTTCGTTGCGGTTTTGTTAAGGAGTATCCTTACTGTCCCTCGGAGGGTATCCCTGATCAAAGACGAGGGAATTTGTATTGCAGGCTCAAAAAAGAGCCTAAGGAGAACATTGTGGATAAAGGTAAGGTAAAATGGTTCAATGAGAGGAAGGGTTTCGGTTTTATCGTTCCCGACGATGGCGGTGAGGATTTGTTTGTCCATCACTCGAATATCGCTGCAGAGGGGTTCCGGTCTCTATATGACGGCCAAGCAGTGGAGTACGAGGTTGGACAGGGTAAGAAAGGCCCCGAAGCGACCAACGTGCGTCCCTGCTGATCTGAATGCCGGCGTGCCCCGGATCGTGAAAACCACGGGCCCCACTGAATGGTGGGGCTTTTTTTTTGGAGGGGTAAAATCGTATCTCGTTTGTTGCATTTCGTATATCGTTAGTTGTAGAGCATAACTCGTAACTCTGGTGCCGTGCCCCGAATAAAATGCGAGCTGCGAGCTGCAAATCACCAACCACGAATTTGATTTGACCGGAACTGCAATTTTGCGTATCGTATAGTCTAAAATTTGGATGCTTTATCGCACATTTGCTATTAAGGACAAAAAGATGCGGGCTTTGAGATTATTAATTTTAGCTGTGGTGGCCGGATTGCTCGTTTGCGGGTGCAAAAAAGAAGAGGTAGAAAAACCAGAGACAGAAAGGGCAAAAACAAAAAGGGCTGAAGAAGAGCAAGCAGGAAAGGAGACTGCTATGGGTGTGACGTTACAGTGGCTGGGCCATGCGAGTTTCAAGATTTGTCACGAAGATGCTGTCATATATATCGACCCGTGGAAATTGACGGAATCGCCGCACGATGCGACTCTCGTGCTGGTCAGCCATAGTCATGGTGACCATTACTCGCCGGAAGACATTGCCAGGGTTAGCGGGCCGGACACGAAACTTATCGCTTCGGCTGATGTCGTTGCAAAGGAAAAAGCAGGAGAGGCAATCACGCCCGGGCTGACAATTGAATCGGGCGATGTTCGGGTGGCCGGTGTGGCTGCGTATAATCCCAATAAGCAGTTCCATCCGAAGGAAAGGAACTGGGTCGGATTTATAGTCGAGATTGGCTCGAAGCGGATTTATTACGCCGGCGATACCGACCTGACAGAGGAGATGAAGGCTCTTAAGGATATTGACATGGCCTTACTGCCTGTAGGCGGCAAGTACACGATGAACGCCGAGGAGGCGGCGGAGGCGACCAGGCATATAAAACCCAAGCTGGCCATACCGTACCATTGGGGCGACATTGTTGGCAGCCGAAACGATGCTGAACAGTTCGCTAACCTGGCGGAATCCAATGTGAAGATTTTGACGGCCGGCGAGACAATGAGCCTTGAATAGTGGTGGGGGTGGTCGAGGGTGTATTCTCGGCGGGCAACAACCGGGTTTGGGCATTAACCGGAGACAGTTACGTCGGCGAAGAAAACAACCCCTTGGTTTTTGTGGCCTTTTGTCGCGTTATGGAAGCTGCCGTTGCTGGCACTAATTATTAGGGGGCAGGGTGTTAGGCATAATATTGGCGGTGCGGTTGATGATTGTAGGAGTAAGAACAGAGGCGTTATTCGATACGTAAATAATATAGATAGCGTCGAGGTTTAAACTGAAAGTAGGGCGTTAAATTAATGAAGTTAGCCAGCGAAAGTGGAAAATAAGATGGGTAAGATGAGACTTACATTAGAACAACGCCTTGAGGCATTGGAGCGGGATAACGTGGTGCTCCACGATACTATAAAGCTGCTGCATAGGTTGCTAAAGGAACAGCGAGAGTTGATAAGCGACTATATTACACTCAAGGTGACCTGTGCGGCCACAGGTGATGAGCAAAAGCGAGCAAACACACGGCCCGAGGATGCTTTGTATACTTTTATCTGCAAGGGGAGATTCGACAGAATCGAAAAGGACATGGAGAAACTCCGCAAGTTGATGCAAAGCTCAAAGTTCGGCCTAAAGGCTGGTTGAGGGCAACATAGGGGATGTATACTTTTGCCTGACTCGTATTGAGTTTTGACTTGGGACGAGGGCAAATCAAGAATGCTTTTGCAACGTGGATGTTTGACGTTGTTGCCTTTGAGATTCGGAGGGACTTGCCAATTGATTATTTTTTAGGCACGGTCAGCACGTTATTGCATTTGGGGCATTTGACCTTATTGGGTTTATAGTTAGGTGGGATTTTTAGTTTCAGGCCACAGAGGCAGGTTAGAAACACGAAATTGTTGACCCTTCGCATAATGTCGCCAACCTGGCGCATTTGTTTTTCCACGCGCTGTGCTTTTTCGGCTTTGGCTTCGGCCTGCCGCAATGCAATGTCCTCTTTGGTCAAGGCGGCAGGGGGGACGACTGTTCGGGTCTTTGTTATAGCACTGAAAGAATCCGAGTAATCCTTGAACGAGGCGCCGTGCGTCATATTACGCAGTATTCTTACCCTTTCGGAGATCGGCGGGTGTGTGCTGGTCAGGTCGGATAGCTTCATCTGCTTCTTTTTCTTGAAAGGATTGACAATATACATGGGTGCCGTCACCTTGTTGACGGTAGCTAATTGCGGCGAACGGTCATTAGCAATTTTCTCCAGGGCGCCGGCCAGGCCTTCGGGGTAACGGGTCAACCTGGCGGCGCCGGCGTCGGCGAGGTATTCACGCTTTCTCGATAGTGCAAAGTACAGCAGATACGCCATTATTGGCGCCAGGATTGCGACAACTATCGCAATTATCAGCAAGACAAGCTGTGCCTGGCCGCCACCTCCGCCGCCGGATGAATACCTTCGCCGAGAGCCGGTCATTGAACTATAGAACATGCCCCGCAGGAAAACCTGCGAGAGCAAAACGATTGAGCCGAGCATTACGCCGGCGAGCGTAACGAAAAGGATGTCACGGTGCAGGATGTGGCTCATCTCGTGGGCGATAACGCCCTGGAGCTCGTCTCGGTTCAGTCGGCCCAAAAGGCCTGCGGTTACAGCGACTGACGCGGATTTAGGGTTTCGGCCGGTGGCAAAGGCGTTGGGAGCAGGGTCGTTGATGATATAGACTTTCGGCATTGCGGGCAGGCCCGCGGCGATTTTCATTTCTTCGACTACATTGAATAACTGAGGATGCACATCGTGGGTGACCGGTTTGGCTTTGCTCGCAGCGAGGAAGATTTGGTCGCCGCTTGAGAAGCTTACCAGTGTTAGAATTAGCCAAATTGCCGTTGCGATTATCAGGCCGAACAGGCCGCCCTCAGGACCAAAGAAGGCCAAGCCAATGATAAAGCCCAAAAGCAGCAACACTACTGCCATTATCACCATCAGGACGATGGAGTTTCTCTTGTTGGCTCGTATCAGTTCCCACATAGTTCATGGCTCGTGGTTCTTGTTTTAACTACCAACTAATTAGTATCTGTTGCGGAAAACAAAAACTGACGATGTCACCCCTGCGAGGGACCCCGCCTTGCGGGAACCCAAAGCAGGGGTCCAGAGCGAAAAAGCTGGATTCCCGCTTCCGCGGGAATGACAAATACTGTTTCCGC
>JAUXAL010000061.1 GCA_030619925.1 Phycisphaerae bacterium
CATAGCTTCAACGCAATACAATGATCTTATTGGTGGTGCTGCATTCGATGGGCACGACAGTCCACCTCTATTCATACTTGCCGAAAAGTTAGCTATGCCAAAAGGTTACTGGCCGGTCGGATTCGAGTTGTCCGAACTTGCCCCTAACGACGAAGGAGAAATACCATTCACATTACTCGCCGTGAAGTGTGAAGAAACTGGTGATAAAATAGACGATATTCTTAAATTTGCAAAGACTGCCGCGGAACTGCGTGTTTACAGATTCAATGGCACACTGAATCCAGCAGATTTCAACATGTTCAAACGCATCGACATTAAGGCCCTCAGAAAAGACTTACCAGCGGAAAAAGTCGTTATCGAGTATCCTCCAGAAGAATAATTTCCTGGAAGAATTAAAGGTTGTTGCGGATATGTTTACATCGCTGGATAGATTAAAGTGGTGCGAAATATCGCACCCTACATGGACGGCAACAAGAATGCAAAATACCAAAAAACCAAAGAAGCGTTTAAGTCCATACTATTACGCTTGCATGATAGCAGGCATAATAGCAATGACGTACCTAGCTGATTGGGGTGACACACCATTGGCAGCAGGACTTGAATGTGGTGCTGGGGCAGCGTTAGGTTCATTGGTGTTTTACATTGGCAGGTATTTACTGTTTGCTGGCAGCAAAATAGACAAGACAAAAGCCGAGCAAAAGTAATAATTAAATTAGGACGTCCAGTGGTAATCGTTAAAATGGTGGTTTGACAACGGAACTTGAGAAGTAGAAAATATCTGAACTATTATATGTTCTATAGGAAAAATGAATTTAATATAAAAAAAGGTTCTAAGTTAAGACATGCAAATTTCTGATTGGGTTCTTATTGGTTGTACTCTTTTATTGGGGATATGCGCACTTTTCGTACCTTATCTCGCAGAAATTGTAAAGCGTAAGCTATTTTCTCCTAATATTGAAATTGGATTTCAACTTTTACCGCCATTTTGCCACAAAACTTGGTTGGGTTCACGTCTATCTATTCAACCTCGAATGAAGGAGCCAGTTTATTACTTTCGCTTTCTGGTAATAAATGAAGGTAAGAGCCGAGCCAATAATTGTGAAATATGCCTTGAAAATCTTTGGAATTATGATGCTTCTCAGACACCAAGGTTGCATCCAAATTTTTCTCCAGTAAATATGGCTTGGTCGGGTAACCATACAAAATCATTTGTGAATATAAACCCAGAAAGAAGGATGTACGTCGACATAGGCCATATTTCATCAACAGAATACCAGAAAAAGTATGAAAAAGAGAAGTTCATCGATGTTCGTGAGGATTCGGGTGACGGTCTTCGTTTTATGTTGGAACTCCCACGATATTTTTATTCACAACCGAATTGTTTAGCAGCAGGAAGATACATCCTACAGATAGGATTTTATTCCGAAAATGCAAAAAACCAGAAAGTATATTTTGACATTTCTTGGACTGGCAAATGGCAAGATAAAGAAGATGAGATGTTCAAAGAGATTGTGATTAAACGTACTTCTAAGCCTAAGAATGATACGAAACCAGGGCCAGCCAGCAATTAAAGGCTTTTGCCCAATTAGTCGTTAGTTGATAGTATTTAGGCGGTTGAGGCCGACTACGTCGGCGTTTTAATTAATAGATCCTTCGACTGCGCTTCGCTCCGCTCAGGATGACGGAGGGCAGAAGGCTCCGCACCAATTTATCCGAGGATCGACAAAGCAATGTAGGGAATAAGATTGAACACAATGACCAATATCTTGTATAGTGCGAGGAACGAGTATATCGCCACGTTGAAGGTTTCTCGGGAAATGGAAAACCATTTGCTGTGTATTCGGTAGGCCCAGTCGCCGGCACAGATACACATCAGCGACGAGAAAAGCAGCAATGCTACGTTCAGAATCGTACACCACATAAAAAATGCTCTGATACTGTCGATATCCATGATATTACTCCTTTATCTTTCTTTAAAAGATAGCGTTTAGCGTGCAGCGGTTAGCGTATAGAGATTGCCGCGCTGCGCTCAGGGCAAAAGATAGCGTTTAGCGTATAGCGTTTAGGGGGTTTAGATTGCTGCCCATTCGGCTTCGCTTCCACTCGTCTTGCCAGGTTTAAATTTTATTTTTCGAAGAACGGAAAGAGCTTTTTGAGGTCATCGGCGGAAGCCCGACGGCCGTATTCGCAAAGCTCAAATGCCTCGGCATACTTTACCTTATTGCCCTTCTTCCGGCCGTAAAGCTCAATCAGTTTCGCCCGGTACTTATTGGCGAGGGCCTCGGCCCGACGCACATACCGGTTACGGAACTGTTCGCGGCGTGCCTTGCGTCCCGCAGGGTCTTTCGGGACCGGAATCACCTTTTCGAAGTTGCCCGTGGCCCAGAGACTTTCGATCTGCGATTGGCAAGACCAAAGTGCATCGACCTTCTTTTCAAAGACATCATCAATGGCGACCACTATGTTCGGCTCAAACGGATTCGGTTTCTGGAAGCGGTCCGAGAGATACAGAAAGACGGGGTTCCTCGATAATTGCGGCACATCCGGACAAAAGAACGCGACCGTGACCATAAACGCGGCATCCTGCATCAGGACCCCTGTATAACGATGGTCAGGATGGTAGTCGTTCGGGCGATGGCCCATTACGATGTCTGCTTTCCATTCTCGGATCAGCCGCACGAAAATCTTGCGGTTCTCGAGCGTCGGCATGATTTCCCCATCGTGGATGTCGAGCACCTCCGACTCATCGATGCCCAATACCTTCGCGGCCTCCTTGACCTCGGCTGTCCGTCGTTTGGCCAGTTGTCCGCCGGCCATTACAGCATGGCCGATGTCCCCGTTCGTGGTCGAGACGAATTTGACCTTGTGGCCCTGCGCAGCCCACATTGCTGCCACACCTCCAGCTTTGATCTCGCAGTCGTCCGGGTGTGCACCGAACACGATGATGCGCAGCTTGCCGGGGTTGTTCGGCTGGGGGGCGTTGGCACGCTCACCGGCGAGAACGGATATGCGCAGATCACGCTCAGCGGCTGAAGCCAAATGGCCGGAGATGGCAAATATCAACGCCAACACCAGCAACGCCAGGCTTATGGAGCCAAGAATACTCTTTTTCATAATTTACCTCCTGAAAAACGAACTATAACAATAGCCTCACTGCCCCCCCGCCCCCGCTGCTTCGCTTTTGCCAAGCAAAACGCCAGGGGGCAAGAACATAAGGCAGTCAAGCAGATTCAGTTAACACTGTACAAAAAAATCGAGCGGTATGCCAATATTTTTATGGCTCATATTATCCGGCACGAAAAAGGTGCCGCATTTGGCTATGACAATCTTCAAACTGACCGGTGTAGCGGGATGAAATATCCAGGTTAGATATAAACTTTGTCCATCATTCTTGGGAAGGGTATGCACTGCCGGATGTGCTTTTGGTCGGTCAGCCAGGCGATGGTCCGTTCGACGCCGAGTCCGAAGCCCCCATGGGGCACCGAGCCGTACTTTCGCAAATCCAGGTACCAATTGTAATTTTCGATGTCCAGGTTCTGTTCGTTGATTCGCGCAACCAGCAGGTCGTAATCGTCCTCTCTAATCGAGCCGCCGATGATTTCGCCGAAGCCGGCGGGAGCGAGCAGATCGAAGTTCAAAACAACTTCTTCATTGTCCCCGTCGGTTTTCATATAAAAGGCCTTAGCTTGCTTGGGATAGTGCGTGACAAAGACAGGTTTATCGTGCATTTGTGAGATAATGGTTTCATCTGAGCCGCCCAGGTCCTTGCCCCATTGAAATTCGGCGGCCAATTTGGCGTGCTTGGGATTGTTTTCGATTCTTGTATTTGTCTCGGCAAGGACAGCGCGTAATTCAATCAGTTCAGCGGCAATTTTATCTTTCTGCCATTGCTTTATCTGGCCTGCCTGCTGCTTTTCGAGTTCGCCGATTTTGTTTTCCAACTGCTGCTTTTCTTGGTGCAAGCCTTTTAGTTGCCCGGCGAGAAAATCCTTTGTTTTTTGGCCGGTTAAGATGTTAACTGTCTCAGTGTAAGTTAGCCTGTAGAAAGGCGGTTTGATTTTTTTGAGTGTTGCGACATCGACGCCCAAAGTTCCGAGTTCGTTCTTATTGTTTTGCAGGACTTGAGCGGCTATAAAGGCGACGAAATTTTCGGCTAATTCGAGCAGACCTTCAAGATTGATGAAGGCTATTTCCGGCTCGACCATCCAGAACTCGGTCAGATGTCGGCGTGTTTTGCTTTTTTCCGCTCTGAAGGTTGGGCCGAAGCAGTAGACCTTGCCGAAGCTCATTGCGGCTGCTTCGACGTACAACTGGCCTGTCTGGGCCAGGTGCAGGGGCTCTCCAAAATAATCGACTTCAAAGAGAGTTTGTACTTCTTCGCCGGCTGTAGCTGTGATGATTGGCGTATCGATTAGTATAAAGCCATTATCGTTGAAAAATCTACGGATGGCATCGATGACGGTGTGCCGGATTTTCCCGATGCACCATTGGTGTTGCGAGCGAAGGTGCAGATGGCGGTGTTTGAGGAGAAAATCGATACCGTGCGATTTTGGCGTAATGGGATAGCCGTCTGCCGGCGAGATTACTTTTGCGTCGGTTACCGCCAGCTCATATCCGCCCACGCTTCTTTGGTCGGCCCGGACGGTGCCGGTTACCGTCAGTGATGATTCCTGGGCAAGGTGCTTTAGCTGCTCGAAGAGCTCATCGCCAACAGGGCCTTTTTCAACGACGCACTGGCAGAGCCCTGTGCCATCGCGGAGGATTAGAAACTGGATTTTGCCGCTCGCCCGTGAATTATACAACCAGCCGGCCAGTGTAACTTCTTTGTCTTCAAAGTCAGCTAAATCGCAGATTTGGGTAAAAGAATCTGTCATAACTGAAGTTTCTCCCGTAAGTGCTTTAGCAGTTGTTCGGTTGAGACTCTTATCTGCTCCATTGAGTCGCGCCGGCGGATGGTCGCGGTGTTACCCTGAGTTATTTGCGTGTTCGTCATCGGGCAGTTCCAGCAGCCGAACATCTTCAATGTCAACATCACGTCCACATGCCCGTTTTGACCTGATGAGGTCTTCCCTGGACAGAATGAAAAACTCCTGCCCCTCGTAGGTTACGGTTTTTCGCCGGTTCCAGGCGTCCTGAAAAGAGACACCCGGCGTGTGTGTCTGCACGTCAATTCTGACTCGGTCGTTGAATACCGTAATCTCATGGGCCAAAATGTCTTCGGCATTCGTCATTGTTGCCGTGCCTAATCCTGCGCTCTCCATCGCTGCTAAAAGACGCTGAGCGTTTTCAGCAGTGGTCTCTATCAAAATGTCCAAATCAAAAGTGGCGCGAGGTATACCATGCAGCACCGAGGCAATTCCCCTGATGACTACGTACTTAACCTCGTGCTGCTGAAAGAACCTGAACACGTCCTGTAGTCGGTTGAGCATGTATTCGATCCTTCAGGTTAGGATTGACCGACAAGGCTAAGTCGGCAAAACTGCAGAAGATTTGCATGCGGTCGTCCATGGAAAGTGACCTGAACCAGCGGGTCTTGGCCTCTATCGACTCTTGATTTCTATCGTGCCAAATAGTCGGTGTCATAGCTAATATCTTAACAGATTACACCGTTGTTTGCAACGCAAAAAGTTAATTCCTGCGCAAGGGATTTTCTGCGCTGCTTACATATCCAGCTTGTCTCGTAGATAATCCTTAAGCTGATCCGTTGAGACTCTTATCTGGTCCATTGAGTCGCGGTCGCGGACGGTTACGGTGTTGTCCTCTAATGTCTGGCCATCGACGGTAATGCAGAAAGGCGTGCCGGCTTCGTCCTGTCTGCGGTAACGTCGGCCGACTGCGCCTTTTTGATCATAAAAGCAGTTGAAATATTTTTTCAGGTCATCGTAAATATTCTTCGCTATCTCAGGCATACTTTCTCTTTTGACTAACGGAAAGACGCCAATCGTCACCGGTGCAAGGGCGGGATGGAATCTTAAGAGGTTTCTCGTTTCGCCGCGGACTTCTTCTTCATCGTAGGCATCGACCAGAAAGGCAAGTGCGCTTCTGTCGATGCCGGCACTTGGCTCAATCACGTAGGGGATGTAGCGCTGTTTTTTCTCGTCATCGAAATAGGACAGCGGGCCTGACTGGTAGTCTTGGGCTTCTTGGGCTAATTCGATTTTTGTCAAGTCGCGGTCGTTCTCGAACCATTTATTCAGCGTCCTCATTCCTCGCTGATGCTGCCGCAGGTCGAAGTCCGTTCGGTTGGCGATGCCTTCAAGCTCCTGCCAGTCGCCACTGCCAAAAGGGAACCTGTATTCAATATCGACGCAGGCCTTGGCATAGTGGGCAAGCTCGGCGGCATCGTGTTCGCGAAAGCGCAGGTTTTCTTTCTTAAGACCTAAATCGGTGTACCAGCTGAATCGCGATTGCTTCCAGCTCTCGTACCACTGTTCATCGGTGCCCGGCTCGCAGAAGAATTCGAGTTCCGCCTGCTCGAATTCGCGTGTTCGGAAGATAAAGGCCTTGGTCGTTACCTCGTTGCGGAAGCTTTTGCCGATCTGGGCGATTCCGAAAGGTATCTTGACTCTGGTTGTGTCGAGGACATTTCTGAAATTGGCGAAGATTCCCTGGGCCGTTTCAGGGCGAAGGTGCATTGTCATTGAGTCGTCGACGTTGGCACCCATCTGGGTCTCGAACATCAGCTGAAAGGGCATCGGCTCAGTGAATTGCCCTACGGCGCCGCAATTCGGACATACTTTGTTGCTCAAATCCTGTGCTGTTGCCTGCGCTGCCTCAAGCGTGATATGTTCGGTGTGCTCTGCGGTATGCTCCTGGGCCTGGTCGGTCAAGTGGTCGACGCGGGTTCTGGTGTTGCACTTTTTGCATTCAGCTATCAAGTCAGCGAATTTGTCGGCGTGGCCGGAAGCCTTCCAAACCATCGGGTGCATAAGGATACTGCAATCGAGGCCGACTACATCATCCCGCATCTGGACGACGTTTTTCCACCACGCTTTTTTGACGTTGTTCTTTAGCTCTACGCCGAGCGGCCCGTAGTCGTAGCAGCTTGCCAGCCCGCCGTAGATTTCGCTGGACTGAAATATAAAGCCCCTTCGCTTACACAGCGACACGATGTCATCGAGCTTGGTAATTTTAGCCATACCTTGTCTCCACAATTATTGACCGGGCTAATTATATAGGTAAAGCCGCAAATTACAAGGATTGAAAGCTGCGGGCTAAATTCTACACCGGCAGTTCCAGCGAAGACAGACAGGAGACACACAGCACAGTTTTATTTGGGTAGGTAACATTTTGCTTATTGATTTCGTTTGGGTAATATGATAAAATAACTCCGATGGTGTGATGTCTATATAGAGCAAGGGATGATGAAAATTAGACTTGTTGCAGCAATATTAGTCTTAGTGACGGGCCTGGCTAATAGTCTCCTGGCTGATACATACTGGCAAGGCGATGACACCACAAGCCCCAACGAGTGGTATGTTGACGAGAACTGGGATACCGGAGCAGTGCCCACCAGCAGCGACGGAACCTACATAGAATCGCTTACGCCCCTCATCTGGCCGGTCATTAATGGGGGCAATGCCAATACCGGAGACCTCCGTATTGCCTATGATAGCGACACCCTTGGTGAGCTGGCGGTAACCGGCGGTGCGGTACTGAATATAGCTGGTGAGCTGCACATCGCCCGTAGGGTCGGTAGCGGACAGGTAGGAAAACTTTATATCAGTGGCGAGACCACGACCATCAACATAACCGGGGGCATAGAATGCGGACGACATGGTGACGGCACTATCGAGATGACCGGCGGGACGGTTATCGCGAACGGCGAATTGGTAATTGCCTACAGAAATGACGGCGCCGGCCACGTGCAACTCGACGGCGGAACTCTTAGAGCCGGCGGCCTGGATATGCGATTTGAGGGCGCCCTGGGCACGATGGATATCGCCGGTGGTACGCTGGTATTAGCCGGCCAATGGGACCAAAACAGCAACTATTTCAAGGAAGATGGCTGGATTGTAGCACACGGCGGCGATGAGAGTTGGTCTTTATACTTTGATTACAACGGCTCGGAGACCACGATAACGGCGATTGGCCCCGGCTTCAACTTGCCGCCGACGGTTGACGCCGGCGAAGATAAGACTCTCACTCTGCCTGATGATACCATCCAGCTGGACGGCACAGTTACCGACGATGGTATAGGGGACCCGAACGGATATCTGGATATAACGTGGTCGGTGCAAAGTTGGCCGGATGGGTCAACCGTGTATTTCGATAATAACAAGGTCGAAGACCCGACCGTGACGTTCGACACGGCCGGAGAATATGTTCTGTTCCTTTATGCCACTGATGGTGAAAAAGGTTCAGGTGACATAGTAACGGTTACGGTTTATCCGGAAGGATATTTGCCTCCGTTGCCTCCTTTCATCGTCACCCGTCTCAACGACGGCGAGCCGATTATCACTGAGGCAATGTTTGTGGCCTTGGGTGCGACCGGCAGGGAAGGCAGGAACATCAACGGCCCGTCGATAATCCGCGTGCCGGACTGGATTGCCCCGGAAAATCGCGCCGACCCCAGCGCCGTTTACTACCTGTACTTCGCGCACCACCAAGGCAATTACATCCGCCTGGCCTGGGCCGAGCACCTCGAGGGCCCCTGGCACCTGTATAACATCGGCAGCGGTGTAAGCGTAGGCAGCCGCTGTGTCATGCTCGATTTAGGCAGCGATGACCAAATCAATATCGGCAATAATATCACCGTATATGGCCACATCGCCTCGCCCGATGTGTTTGCAGACGATGACAACGAACGGATTATAATGTACTTCCACGGCCCGACGATGTACGACGGCGGAGGTGTCGGCCAGAGGAGCTTTGTTGCCACCTCGCCCTACGGGCTGGACTTCAGCGGCGGCATCGAGCCGGTGATTTTAGGCGGCAACTACTTTCGTGTGTTCGAGTATGGCGATACTATGTATGCCCTTGACAACAGAGCCGACGTCTATATAGCGCCGGATCAAAATGACCCGTGGACGCCACCGGAGGGCTTCGACTTCAGCAGTACCTTGTGGACCAGAAGTTCCAACGACCCGTTCGAAAATGACCTTGTTGGTACCGGCCTTTTGGTGCGGCATACCGCCGTGCATCTGGTCGGCGATACGATGCAGGTGTTTTATTCCCGCATAGGCGATACTCCCGAGCGAATTCTGATGTCCACAATTGATCTGAGCGCCGGTGACTGTAATCTGTGGGACTCGACATATCCGCCGGAGGAAATCCTGCAGGCCGAGCTTCTCTGGGAGGGTGGTGACATCCCGCCAAGGGCGTCTTCAGGTGGTTCTGCATCGGAAAATGTCAACCAGTTGCGCGACCCGCACGTGTTCGGAGACATTGACGGGCGACTGTACCTGTCTTATTGCGGCCGTGGCGAAGATGCGATAGGCATAGCCCGCCTCGAACCCGTAGCGGCCGGTGATTTCAACTTTGACCGCCGTGTCGATTACCATGATTTGGCTATATTGGCGATAGAGTGGCTGTATGAATCAGGTCATCCTACCGCTGATATGGACGGCGACGGTAAGGTAAACTTTACTGACTTTGCCATTCTTGCGGAAAACTGGACAAGGTCATAATATAACTTTGCCAGGGCACCGACCCAATGATATGGGCGTTAATCACAAGGATTGAAGGTTGCGGTTTGAATACCGAATAACGAACACCGAATATCAAATCGTGAAGTTGGGGATTTCTTAATTGAAATTATATGGCATTTTACTTGGAATTCTGTGTGTTTTTTTTATGTTAACATTGATTATAGAGGTTAACATGGGTTAACCGACTATATCAAGGTTAACAAGTGAGATTATTAGCTAATCTCATATTAAATAAGCACTTATAAATAGCCGAAAGTGGTTTTTTATGAAGAAGTGCCCCGTGGACCGTCAAGGACGAAACTGTCAAGGCCACAGAAAAATTCTTAAAAACGCATTTAGTAAAGCTGGAAAAATAGACCAACACCAATCATCCCCAATAATCAATTGAAACGGCCGGGCGGGGGGTAGTATTTACTTTAGCAGCTTATTGAGTTCATCGGCCATAAGATTTGAGTATGATTGGACTGCGAGGGCGGCTTTTAGTCTGACTTGATTGGCTGTTAGAGATGCTGCCTCTTGGGCAATATCAACGTCTGAGATTCTCGACTCGCTGGCGAGGAGATTTTCGACCTTTGAATCGAGGACCGAAGCGGCGCTTTCAAGTCTGTTTGCGGCGGTGCCGATGTCGGCGCGGTAGGCAGTCAGGTTACCGAGAGCACTGTCTATTGCTGCACTGGCTGCTTGGGGGTCGCCAATCAGGTCAACAGGGCCGACGCTGATGTCGCCGGGTCTGGCTATAGAGATTGTTTCGCCGCCACCGAGGGAAATTGCTATAGGCGAACCATCTTGTTGGAGCAGCTCAATACTATTGAAGCTGGTAGTTTCGGTAATCTGGGTATTCAGTTCAGCAAGCTGATTGAATTCGTTCTGCATAATGCTTATTTGCTGGTCTGAATAAGTACCGCTTGAGGCCTGCATGGCCAGCTGCTTCATTCGGACGAGATTGCCACTGATAAGACCGGCGGCGCCGTCGGCGGTTTGAATCATTGAAATGGCGTCGTTTATATTTCTGGAACTTTGCTGTGCTACAGCTATTTCGCCACGCAGCTGGTCACGTATTGCCATTGCCGCCGCGTCGTCTTTGGCGCTGTTTAGGACAAGGCCGGAAGAGAGTCTGCTGACGGATTGAAACAAATCGTCGTAGATTTGGGACACATTTGTACCGAGATTTATGTTGTTTATTGCAGACAAACTTCGTCTCTCCCCACCCCCCATAGAAATTTGCATTGATTAGCTGAAAAACCGGCAAAAAAACGGTTTTTTCGACTATTTATAATATAAGAAATAATGTCGCAGGTTCCAAAGAAACAGCCGATAATTATTTCAACTTTTGGTTTGGCGGGTACTGTGGTTTTAGGTATGATAGAATTCGAATCTTCAGCGTTTGTCAGGAGATATGTATGAACAAGAATATAGTGATAGCGCAAGACAAAATCCAAGAGTTTTGTGAGCGTCATTATATTCGCCGCTTAGCCATTTTTGGTTCGGCGCTTCGCGATGACTTTGGGCCGGAAAGTGACGTGGATGTGTTGGTTGATTTTATCCCGGGTCATACCCCTGGCTTTTTCAAGCTGTTCGAAATGGAAGAAGAGCTATCAGGCTTGTTAGGTGGGCACAAGGCGGAGATGCGTACGCTGGAAGATTTGAGCATATATTTCCGTGACAAGGTGGTAGCGCAAGCGGAGGTGCAGTATGTTCGAGGATGACAGGTAATTTTAGCCACAGATTACACAGAACAGCATCCTGAGGCGCAGCGGAAGAATCTACTTTCCCCCTGTCATTCTGAGCGTAACAAAGTGAAGCGAAGAATCTGCTTTTTCCCCCACGAGCCACGAGCGACGAGCCACGAATTTGGCTGGCATTTGGTCGGGATTTTGGCGTCGCAGTGTTATGGATAGTCAATGCTTTAATGTTAATACTCTGTTAAGGAAGACAAAGCTGGGAATACAACCCCTCAAGCTTTTGGTCAAATTGATTCTTTACACGAGCGAATCTCCCTATTAGGCCACCGAAGAATCCAGCTTGAAGCGGTGGCCAGGAATTTCCCGCATTGTGAGCTTCCGTCTCAATATCCTTAACAACACCGGATTTGTAGATGCGAACGCCACCACTTCTGACGAGTAATTTCGTGGCGAAAAGACCAACGGCGACATTGACGCTATGTCGGGTTGTCTCTGCCATATCGGTGCGCACGAGAGCAAAAAAGTACTCAAACCTATGAAAATATTCATTATAAGCATGGTCTGGTATTATGCTGCTCAGGGGTTCTCTGAGTATTTCAAGAAGATGATTATTCACAGGCGTGTTTTTGTTTTGTTGTTTAGGCAATCCGGACCGAATATTGCTCTCCTGCATAATGTCCCAAGGTGAAAGAGAGAGAACTAAAGGGAATGTCTCTTGGTTGATTGTGTATTTGGTTTCTATCAAAAGAGATTTTAATGTATCATATTTTTTAGCTGATATAGCGGCTAAACCTGCCGAGTAGAGAAGAATCAATGCCGGGTATCGTTTGAGTGTGAACATATTTGCTCCAATAGGATTCACAATTTGTTCAAAATACTTGCGCCAGATTTGATCATGTTTCATTTCTCCATAATAACAACCTGTGATCATAAGGTCCCGAAGTGTTGAAGTATGTTCTTGGAAGTCGCTAATTAGCTGGATATAGGGATTGTCGTCAGTTTGAACCTGAGGTGGATTATCAATTGCTGAGATATATTTTAAGAGCTTTTCGGTTTCATTCTTCATCAACTCATCAAGTTGGATGCGATAACGGTCGTCAACAAGAAACTTTTTTAGACCAGATACTGGTGATTCCTCTGGTGGTTGAGCTTCTATTTGACTGAAAATGGTGCGAAGAGCTTCTTCGAGTTTCGATTTCAGAATCTTTCTCTCCGTCGTGCGGTCTTTGCAATCCTCAGGCATGCGGTAGGTAACGACTCTTTTCTTGCTCAGATCGAACGGCAACAGCTCCGGTCCACCAAAAGCTGTGTTCATTATCATAATGATCCGTTCCGATCCCAGCGTCTTTAACGTGTACCCGAGTTCAATCAAAACATTGGGATTAGGGGTTGAACGGGCTTTTTCACCTTGGTTGATAATTGAAACATCGCACGCAAAAACTTGTGCCTCTTCGATCTTGGCAAAGATGGTACTCGCAATATCGGGTGCTCCAGGTACTCCGGCAGTATCGCGATCAATAACCGGTTCTACTTTGATAGAATCGTCGGCCCGAATTGCTTTGGCGGCGTTCTCGAGACCTTTTTCGATGAAACCTCGATTAGTAGGATTTGGGAGGTCTGATTGCCAAGAATAAAATACTTTATAATTCTCCAATCCTTTCTCCGCAGATTTTATTTTTCGTCAATTTCCTGCTTGATTTGGGTGAGCAGGTTTATTGCCTCGAGCGGGGTGAGATTATTGACATCTGTTGAACTGAGTTTGTCCAAAACGCCCTTGTGCTTTTGGACGAAGAGGGAGTCTTTATCCGGCTGTTTTGTTTTGTGGCGGGCGAGGCGGTCACTGGCAGCTTCCTTTGCGAAGGTGCTTTCAAGCTCTTCGAGGATTTCGGCGCTGCGCTGCAAAATGGGTTTGGGCACGCCGGCTAATTTGGCGACGTGGATGCCGTAGCTTTTGTCCGTTCCGCCAGGCAGAATCTTGTGTAAAAAGACCACCTCGTCCATCCATTCGCGGACGGCCACGTTGCAATTCTTCACGTTCGTAAATAGCTCAGCCAGTTCTGTCAGCTCGTGATAGTGCGTGGCAAAAAGCGTCCGGCATTTGATCTTGTTTGCGATATGTTCGGTAACGGCCCAGGCAAGGGCCAGCCCGTCGTAAGTGCTTGTGCCGCGGCCGACCTCGTCTAAGATTACCAGAGATTTCTGCGTGGCGTTGTTGATGATGTTTGCTGTCTCGGTCATTTCGACCATAAAGGTGGATTGGCCGCGAACTAATTCATCAGAAGCGCCGACACGGGTAAAGATTCTGTCGACCAGGCCGATCTCCGCGTCCTTGGCATCGATGAAGGAGCCGGTCTGTGCCATCATGACCAGAAGAGCGACCTGTCTTATATAAGTGCTTTTGCCGCTCATATTCGGGCCCGTAACAATCAGATAATCTCCAGCCTGTTCTCCCAGCTCGATGTCGTTGGGCACAAACTCCGGGCCGAGTGTTTCGGCCAGGACCGGATGTTTGCCCTCGTTTATGAGCAGCTCTGTGCCGTTGGTTAATTTTGGGCGGATGTAGTTTCGCCGCTTGGCCAGGTATGCCAGCGCGGCGAGACAATCGCATTGAGCAATTGTCTCGGCGAGCTGTTGCAGCCGGCTTACGTATTGAGCCGATTGGCGGCGGAGCTGGTCAAAGAGCTGCTGCTCTAATTCGAGGGCCTTTTCCTCGGCGTCCAGCGCCCGGGTTTCGTATTCTTTTAGCTCGTCGGTGATGTAGCGCTCTGCGTTTTTGATTGTCTGCTTGCGGACGTAGTCGGCGGGGACTTTGTCGGCTGAGGAGCGATTTATTTCGATATAGTAGCCGAAGACCTTGTTGTAACCGATCTTTAGTTTTGTGATGCCGGTTCGCTGCGTCTGTTCTTTTTGATAGTGCCGCAGCCAGCTTTGGCCGTCTCTGGATATTGAGCGCAGGCGGTCGAGCTCCTCGGAGAAGCCGGCTCTTATCACGCCGCCATCACGAAGATGCGAGGGTGGTTCCGGCTCGATTGCGGCTTCGAGCAGGTCAGCCAGTTCGTCCATACTGTCGCATTGGCCGGTGAGCCGTACGAGCAGGTCGGTGCGAAGTTCCTGCAGGATTTGGCGCAATTGCGGTATTTGCCGAAGTGTGGCTGCGAGGGCCACCATGTCTCTGGGGGTCGCGCGGAATGTGCTGATGCGAGCTGCGATTCGCTCGGTGTCGGATATGTTCGAAAGCAGTTTGCGAATGTCAGTTAGTTTTGCATCGCCGTCTCTAATTTCTTCGATGGCATCCTGGCGCAGCTCGATAGCATTAAGGTCGCACAGCGGCATACACAGCCAGTTTCGAAACATTCTGCCCCCCATACCGGTTATTGTTTCATCGAGACAGTCCAGCAGCGAGCCCTTTTTGGTCTCGGTGCGAATGGTTCGCAGGATTTCCAGACTTCGCAGAGAGGCCGGGTCGATTTGTAGAAATTTTTGGCGATCGACTTTTTTCAAACTCTGGATATGGCCGAGTGTGGTTTTTTGTGTCTCGTTGAGGTATTCGATGATGGCACCGGCGGGGGGGATGAGACCATCGTCATCGTCGCCAATACCGAAGCCTTCGAGGGTGGCGGTGCCGAAGTGCTTCAGCAGGCGCTCTCTTGCCTGATAGGGGTCGAAATACCAGCCGGGGCGTTCGGTTATAGTGGCTTTGGTTAGCTGTGTGATGTCTGTGGTGAGCTTTTTTGTCTCGGCTTCAAATAGCTCACCGCGTCTGTCGGCGAGCAGACACTCAGCGGGAGAGAGCCGTACCAGCTCATCGACCAGCTTTTCTTCGGGCAACTGCTGGGCGAAAAAATGGCCGGTGGAAATATCGACCCAGCTAATGGCGGCCTGGCGTTTTGTGCCAAGACTGACGGCACAGAGAAAATTGTCCTCTTTAGCAGTCAGGAGCATATCGTCGGTGAGCGTGCCCGGAGTAACAATTCGCACGACGTCGCGCTTGACAACGCCCTTTGCAGTTTTGGGGTCTTCGACCTGCTCGCAGACTGCGACCTTATAGCCGGCCTGCAGCATTTTTTTCAGATACCCGTCAACCGCGTGATATGGCACGCCGGCCAATGGAATGGGATTGGTGCCTTTGCTTCGGCTGGTCAGGGTCAGGCCGAGGACCTTTGAGCAGGTTTTGGCATCTTCGTAAAAGGTCTCGTAGAAATCACCCATGCGAAAGAACAGTATGCAGTCGGGGTACTTTTGCTTGAACAGGTGAAACTGCTTCATCGCTGGCGTTAGTTTTTCAGTATTTACACCCATAGCTTCAGATTATACACGAAGCTGGCCGTTTAACAACTCTGTTATGATTGAAGCGGCCTGCTGTTTGGATTTGGCGTTTTTCAATTGCGTTAAGAGGTTCTCCTGTCGGCTGGTAAAGCAAACAGTAGTTTTTAAATCGAAGTCGGCGACGCCGCAAGCTTGCCGGATTTCTTCGAGGAGATTTTCAACTCCAGCACCTGTTTTAGCGCTTATTTGCACTGTGCTGCTTAGATTTTCGGGTAGTTTGGCGGTGTCGAATTTGGGGGGCAAATCGGATTTGTTCAGTACTGCCAGGACCTTCCCTTCGGCTTCGCTCAGAGCCTGCCCTGAGCTTGTCGAAGGGACAAGTTTGTCGGCGATTTTTTCGCTGAATCGGTCGTCAAGCTCCACTGCCGGCTGGCTGTTATCCAGAACGAGTAAGACCAAATCCGCTTCCTCTAAAATCTGAATACTTTTTTGCTGGGCGGCTTTTTCAATACTACCTTTGGGAGTTGCTGCGAGCTTTTCATCCAGTCCCGCCGTGTCGATTAACTTTAGCCAAAGAGGGGCAATCTGGCATTGGGCCGATACCCAGTCCCGGGTTGTGCCTTTGATGTCAGTAACTATGGCTTTTTGTCGGCCGGCCAGATAATTAAGGAGTGTGCTTTTGCCGCTGTTCGGCGGGCCGACCAAAACCAACGTACAGCCATAGATAATGAGCTTTGCGGTTTGACTTGTTTGCAGTATCCGGATTGCTTCGGCTTTGATTTTGCCAAGAGAAATTTCGTTTGTGTTCTTAAGCCAGCTCTGCAGTTTTTTGCTTAATCCTGCATCGATTTGATTTGCGATTATTTTGGCGCCCTGGATGGTTTTGGCCTTTGGCTGGGTCAGTTTGGCTTCGACTCTAATTGTGTTGATAGGTTTTTGTGCATACAGGATTTTAGTTAGAAGCTGTTCGGCGGTCAGGAGTTTGGCACCGTATTGGCCGAGCAGCTGCATTACATCGGCAGCAATCAGTGGATTGCCGTGGCAGTTTATTGCAAAGCTGTTGGGCTGCTCGCAGCCGATTGTAACATGGTCGACAATCTCGGTGCCGTCGGTGATTGTGCCGAGCAGGATTTGGCCGGTCTTGAATTCCGCTGGTTTCGTTCCAGCCGGCTTGAATATTTTTTTTATGATGGCTATGGACTCTTTGCCAAAGACCTGAATGGTCGATATTGCACCGGTCCCCTTGCCGGTGGTTACTGCAGCGTAGACAGTCATAAGTTATAGGGCAGGCACAAGGGCCTGCCCCCTATCCTATTTTTTTTCGATATATCTTTTGTAGGCCAAAACAATGCCTTTTACGACCAGGTTAGGTACGAAGGAATCTATGAAATTACAGTCGTCCTTTATTGTTCTGGCGGCGGCGCCGGTAATGACCGTTTGTGGCCATTTGTCGATTTTTTCTGCGTAGCGCCTGATGACCTCCTCCAGTGTTCCGATAGCAGAATAGTACAACCCGCAGTTTATGGCCTCGGTGGTATTTTTGCCGTACGGGGTTTTCGGTTTGGTGACTTTTGCTTTTGGCAGTTGGGCGGTATTCTCTTTCAGGCCTTTTGTGCTGATTTCAAAGCCCGGGCAAATGACGCCGCCAAGAAAGACGCCGTTTTCGTTAACAAGGTCGATGGTGACAGCAGTGCCGAAATCCGCTACTACTACCGCATCCTCTACGACGGCATACGCTGCTGCTGCCGAGACTACTCTGTCTGTGCCGACTTTGTCCGGCTCATCCACCCAGAGAGTCATTGGCAGAGGTATGTCTTTGCCTACGATATAAACCTTTTCGCCGAGATTGTCCTTTACTATTTTCTGGATAAGTTTGGTCCAGGCGAGTTTTACGCTACTGATTACAATGACGCCGTCGCGTTTCTTCTCTTTTGAGCTTTCGGCGATAGGGATTTTTTGCCAGGCCGATTTGAGACAATCTGTGAGTTTTTTGTGGGACCGGCCGGGGATGGATTTGATAAATTGCTCTTCGCCGTCGAGGAAAAGCCCGATATCAATATTCGTATTGCCGATATCTACTGCGATTATGTTCATAATTCGTGGCTCGTGCTTCGTGAATCGTGTTTCATACTTCGATTCGCTATCCACCAAACACTACACTTTCCGTGCCTTAATGGCTATTCTTAATTTTGCCTTTTAACTCTTTGCTTTCTTTGACTTTTTGCCACAGGGATTCGCTTAATTCTCTGACTCCTTCTCCGGTAACTGCTGATATTGAGCAAACATTTCTGTTCAGCTTTTTTCTCAGTTCTTCCACTATTTTCCCATCGGGGTCGAGGTCTATTTTGTTGGCAACGATAATTTCCTCTTTTTGAGCCAAGGCCTTGCTGTATTGCTCCAGTTCGTTGCGGATTGTCTGGTAATTTGCCGCTGGGTCAGAGCCAACTGTTGGCATTATATCAAGAATGTGAACAATTATTCGAGTTCTTTCTATGTGTTTTAAGAATTCGTAGCCGAGACCTGCGCCGTTGTGGGCACCTTCGATTAGGCCGGGGATGTCGGCCATAACGAACCGGCGGAAATCGCTTAGCTCGACGATGCCGAGCACCGGCTCAATTGTGGTGAACGGATAATCGGCGATTTTCGGCCTTGCGGCTGAACAGCGGGATATCAGAGTGCTTTTGCCGGCATTTGGCATGCCGACCAGGCCGACGTCGGCGATGAGTTTTAATTCGAGTCTTATATTTCTTTCCTGCCCCTTTTTGCCGGGTTCGGCATGCCTTGGGGTTTGATTGGTTGGCGTTGCGAAGGCCTTGTTGCCTTTTCCGCCTCTTCCGCCGCGACAGATGCGCACTTTCATTGCGACGGCGTTGAGGTCTTTGAGGAGCAAGCCCAGTTCAGAATCGTAGATGAGAGTGCCGGGCGGGACGTCGATTATCAGGTCCTGGCCATTTGCTCCGTGTTTGTTGTTTCCTGAGCCGGGCCGGCCTTTTTGGGCCTGCCAGTGATGTTTGCCGGCAAAATCCATTAAGGTACCGAGATTCTCAACGGCTTGGAAATAAATGTTGCCTCCTCTTCCGCCGTCGCCGCCGTTGGGTCCGCCCTTTGGGACGTACTTTTCACGCCGGAAGCTGACGCAGCCATTGCCGCCGTCTCCTGCCTTGACCCAGATTTGTGCCTCGTCGATAAACATATCTCGTATCTCGTCGCTCGTGTCTCGTATCTCGATATAAAAAAAGGATGGTTTTATACCATCCTTTTTTTGCTGAGTATTTCCTGCTGTTTGTCAGACGACGTGAACTTTTCGGCCCTGGAAACGCACTTGTCCATCTGCAATGGCGAATAACGTGTAGTCCTTGCCCATACCGACATTGGAGCCGGGGAAGAATTTTGTTCCGCACTGTCGCACGATGATTGAGCCAGCCTTTATCTGTTGGCCTCCGAACAGCTTCACGCCTCTATATTTCGGATTGCTGTCTCTGCCGTTTCTCGAAGAGCCTTGTCCTTTTTTATGTGCCATAGTTAACTGCCTCTAATTAACGCAAACCTGATATAATCCCTCGGCCAAAAATACAATTTTAGCCACTTTTTGTTGTATTGTCCAGAAAAATTTTAGGATTTGTGGTATAAAACCGGGCGTCTTGCAGTTTTTTGCCCGGTATAGGGCCTTTATTTTGCCCCTATTGGCCATATCCCCGGCCGTTAGATGCAATCAGAGGTGAATTTTCAGTAGTCTTTAAACCTTCTCATCCACTCCGGCCAGTCGGACGGCTGGATGCCACCGGCTGTGGTCCACGAACCGTTTATATCAAAGCTTCGGTGCCATTTGAACATCCACAACTGCTTAAGGCCGACCTTCCTGACAGAGAAATCCAAGAAAACGCCGTTTATATAGCCATCGTGCCGGTTCATACAGAAACGCTTCATTTGTAAAGCGCTTACCAAATACGTTGATATATCACCATCATATTCCGGAGGCGTGTCGAAATCATACGGCTTGCCCTCAACAAACGCACAATCTGAAAGCAGCGGTATATTAGCTGCACCTTCAACGTAAACATTCCGCCAGTTATCTTTAGTTGCCTCCCGCCCATGTATAAGCTCGACCTCCGGCAATGGATTACATAGCCAGTTATTCATTCCATAGCTGCCGCTTTGCTCGCCGGTTTGCCGCACAGGTCCCCAGGCTGCAAATGGGTCCGTGGCTCCCTCTGTCCTGAGTTTTGTAGCCGTCGGGCAGAAACGCATTTCTTTCTCGCTACTGTAGTACGGCCGCAGCGGTTCTGTCCAGCAATACTGCTCCCATCCGCCTCTGTTAAAATCCCCGCTCCAGAAATACCCGTCGTTTTGACCGGCGTATAGCCCGAAGACAACAGCCCACTGATGCAGATTGGACTGACAGGCAACCGCCTTTGCCTGCTTCTTAACCCGCTGCAGTGCGGGCATCAGTATCGCCATCAACAACGCAATGATGGCAATCACTACCAAAAGCTCTATTAGGGTAAATGCTTTTCGTCTGCGCATAATGCTGCATCTTTCGGGCTGCGTCGGACTTCGCCCCGACGAGTCTTGTGCGATTATTTTTCAGTGGTCTTTGAACCTTCTCATCCACTGCGGCCGGTCCTCGGCTTCAAGATAGCAGTACACGTTAGGATCGGCAAAATCCGCATCGCTGCAACCGTTCTTGCGTATTCTAAAAGCCTTTACTTTAGCCAGGGAATATCTGCTTTAGTGTAACCCTGTCGTATCCACTCGCAATGCCATTTCAAGTCCCACAAATTATATAGCGGTATTTTTCGAACCGAACCGTCCAAAAAACAGCCGTTTATCACTCCGCTGTGCCGGTCGATGCAGAACCGCCATATTTGACAGCCGCCTGCGTCTCGCGGAATGTCGGAAAAAAACGTCAAGGGCTTTGGGGGAATGGGGTTTGTATGCAGTGGCAGAGCATGTGTAAAAGCACTATCGGCAAAGAGCGGAACATTATGTGCACCTTTCACAGAGAATCTATCCCAGTACCTTTTATCATCTGAGAAAGGACGCTGCGCCACCCATCTACTATGTCCATAGCTGCCCCAATATCCTTTTTCTCTTCCTCCAAATTCCATTTGCTCACCTTTGCGGCCCCACATGGTATCAACACTGCCGCGAGCTTCCACAGCGTCAGTGTCTTGACAGGGCCTTGTCGCTGCTGGACAGCAGCGAATTTTATCTACGTCTGCGTAATATGGGCGTAATACTTCCATCCATTCTCCCTGTCCCCTCGGGATAGTCCACATTTTACCCTCGTGTTCCGTGGCAAACATCATCGCAGAACTTGCCCATTGGTGGAGATTTGACTGACAGACGGCTGCCCTTGCCTGCTTTTTTACCCGTTGCAGGGCCGGCATTAATATCGCTATTAATACCGCGATGATAGCGATTACTACCAAAAGCTCTATTAACGTAAAAGCATTTCGTCTGCACATGCCCATTTTCCGTCGCTCTGCGAAGGATTAAATTGTGTTACTTCAACCATGGAATATTTTCTTTGGTGTAACCCTGTGGTACCCACTCACGGTGCCATTTTAAGTCCCACAAATTATATAGCGGTATTTTTCGAACCGACGCGTCCAGAAAACAGCTATTTATCGTTCCGCTGTGTCGGTCGATGCAGAACCGCCATATTTGGCAGCCGCCTGCATCTCGCGGAATGTCGGAAAAAAAAATCAAAGACTTTGGGGGAATGGGGTTTGTATGCAGTGGCAGAGCATGTGTAAAAGCACTATCGGCAAAGACTGGAGCATCATGAGCGCCTTTCATAGAGAATCTAATCCAGAACCTTTCATCTGCAGAAGATATCTCCGAACGGGAAGACCACTGCTGAACCCACCTATTATGTCCATAGCTGCCCCAGTATCCTCTTTCTCTTCCTCCAAATTCCATTTGCTCACCTTTGCGGCCCCACATGGTATCAACACTGCCGCGAGCTTCCACAGGGTCGGTGTCTTGGCAAGGCCTTGTCGCTTCTGGACAGGCGCGAATTTTATCTATATCTTCATAATATGGGCGTAACACTTCCATCCATTCTCCCATTCCATGGGGGATAATCCACACTTTGTCCTCATATTCCGCGGCGTATATCGCGGTAGAAGTCGCCCATTGGTGCAGATTTGACCGACAAGCGGCTGCCCTCGCCTGTTTTTTTACGCGTTGTAGGGCCGGCATTAATATCGCTATTAATACCGCGATGATAGCGATTACTACCAAAAGCTCTATTAGGGTAAATGCTTTTCGCTTGCGCATAATGGCTTTTTCTCTTTTTTTTAGAGAAGGTTTTTCCAGACCGGCATTTGCCATCTAAATCTGATTCATCCTTCGCAGTGCCCACTCTGCCGAAGCTGCGGAGGACGGATGCACTCCACAGTTGAGCTTGTCTGCCCTAATTATAACCAAATCCCTTGGGGTAATGCAATCTTTAAGTAGGCTAAAACCTGCACCAGAGCCGGTTTGACGCCGACTACCGCGTGATAGGCCGGCCATGAAATTCCCGGCCTATTTGTTCATCAGTGATTTATTTCTTTGCTTTCAACCAATTTGGCCCGACCATAATTGAATCAGCGCGTGTTACCACCAATGGTAAGGGGGCGAGACGCGCGCATCCATCTGGTTAAATCGCCGCCATTCGTTATGTCCGTCGACGAAGACAATATTACTGCCGGCAGGTTTAGCTCCGTGGCTCAAGTGGTTGGTGCTATCGTACATATTCCAACGGGACCACGAGCCCCCCCGGACCTGGGTAAAGGTTGCCTGTTCCGGGTCAGGGCCGTCGCTGAGGGTCGCGTCGGTAACCAGTTCAGTTGCTGAAGCTTGTTTACAGCTTAGTGTTTTCACCCAGTCCTTTTTGGGCGTTCCCTCAGGGTGGTACGATCTTCCGTTGACGGTGTCCATCATCCAGAAATAGCCGGTGACTCGGAAGTGTCCGTCTCGGCCGGTTGTGGGTTCAGGTACGGAATCGGGAGCGGTTCCAAATGGAAGGTTTTGGGTGAACTGCCAGAGAATTGCCATATCCGGCGTTTTCAAGGGATCGGAGGGGCAATAGAACGTGCGTTTGTCGCCGCCGGTTGCAATAATATAGTCGGTGGTACTGTAAGAGATGTCCCACAGCCAGTTTCCTCGTGCGTTGAGCGGCAGACGGTTGTCATTTTCCGAGCCATACAAATGCAAACTAACGCCGATTTGTTTGAGATTGTTGGAGCAGGCGACTCTCCTTGCCTGTTCCCTCGCCCTTTGCAGTGCCGGCATCAATATTGCCATCAATAAAGCAATGATGGCAATCACCACCAAAAGCTCTATTAGAGTAAATGCTTTTCGTCTGCGCATCATGCTGGGTTTTTCTTGCGTGGGTTGTTAGTAATCCTTAAACTTTCTCATCCATTCCGGCCAATCGCTCGACTGAACGCCGCCGGCAATGGTCCAGGAACCATGAACGTCGAAGTTGTGATGCCAATTCAATGTCCACAACTCCTTGAGCCCGATTTTCCTGACGGACCAATCCAGGAAGGCGCCGTTGACCGCTGCGCTGTGCCGGTTTAGACAGACCCGCCGCATTTCATTGCTGCCGGCGAGGTTTGCCGTGGCGCCGTCATACAGTGGAGGTTCATTGATGTGAAACGGCCAGACATCGTACCAAAAACAATCGAGGAAAACCGGTATCCTGTCCGCAGGCCTAATATTGACATGCCTGTAGTAGTTACTCGCGTTGCTGCTCGAGGTTCGATTGCACAGCCACTCATTCAAGCCATAGCTGCCGTGGGAGCCGTCCTGAAAGACGCCCCATGCCGCAAATGGATTCCGGCCTCCTTCGGACAAAGGTTTCGTGGCCATCGGGCAAATACGCATATCCAGGTCGCGGTACTCCGACCGCATCACGACCGGCCATCTGCCCTCGCTCGTTTGGCTCTCTCCACCGAGACCTTGGTGAAAATAGCCGTCCCTGTCTGTGGTGAACATCGACCAGATAAGTGTCCATTGGTGCAGACTCGCCTGGCAGGTTACCGTCCGCGCTTGTTTCTTCACCCGCTGGAGTGCGGGCATCAGTATCGCCATCAATAATGCAATGATGGCAATCACCACCAAAAGCTCTATTAGGGTAAATGCTTTTCGCTTGCGCATAATGGCTTTTTCTCTTTCTTTTTAGAGAAGTTTTTTCCAGACCGACATTTGCCATCTAAATCTGATTCATCCTTCGTAGTGCTACGGAGAACCGATGCGCTCCGCCGCTGAGCTTGTCTGTCATAATTATAACACAATCGGTCGTGGTAATGCAACCCATTGGCGGCAAATCGGTGCCTGGAACCAATCGGAACAGCCTGCCCCCGTTGGAAGTCTGGCGCCTACGTCTGATAATTATTGGGGGCCACTTACTTCTATGGGGCCTGGAGGATGGCCTTGATTTCACCGAGCGATATTAGACCGAAAGTAGCGAGCTTTATTTTGCCCTCCGGGTTGATAAAGAAACTGCAGGGAATGGAATTTATGGTGTTATATGGGCCCGGCATAATCTTTTCCTCAACAGCAAAAACGGGATAATTGATTTTCTTAGCTGCTGCAAACCTTTTGATCATTTCAGCGGTGTTTGGTGGGTACGTGCTTACGTAAGATATACCCAGAATTACCAAGTTTTCCTTATCCGCCTGGTTCTGTAATTCGATAAGGTGGGGGACCTCCACTTCGCAAGGGCGGCACCAGGTTGCCCAGAAGACAAGTAAAACATTTTTGCCGCGGTAGTCGCTCAGTTTGTGCTCTTTACCGGCCAGATCAGCCAAAGTAAAGTCCGGTGCCGGTTTGCCATACCAGTGTGTGTAAGCAGGCCGCCAGGTTCTTGCAGCCCTGATGATGTTGTTTAGACTCACCTCCGCCCCCGCGGCCGGTTGGGGGTCTATTTTTGCAGGTTCGCTGGGGGTTTGGGAGACGAGTTCGGATTGTGCCGGTTCGTGCTGATGCTGCTCGGTGCGGGCCGGCTCAGCGGGTCTCTTTTTGCATCCTGTCCAGATTATTATCACGGCGGGTATAAGTGCGAGAATGATAATTAATCGCTCAAGGCGGCGTTGTTCTTTTTGTCCGGACATTTTATGTTTCTCCTGAGAAATTGCAGTTCAATAATACCAATATACATTTTTTATACTATGACATCAAAACCAAAGTTCATGATTTTATGATTTTCAGCAGCGAATCTTGACTGTCGTCGTCAGACAAGTGTAGGTAATACCATTTTTAAGGTGAGTTTGCGCTGACCGTATAGTGCTCCCGCGGCTCAAGAGAAAGAGCTATCGGTTTTATCCGCCCAACCAACGGCGGATTTACTTAACTGGTAATGGTTCTTTGTCTACGTGAGTTTCCCGGCCGGCCTGGATTTGAGCTATTTCATGCGCAACGGCTTCGACCTGGTCTTTGCCAACGTGAAGCGTAAAATCAATTGTGAAAAAGCGGCTTTGATGCGGCGCAAGTTTCGGGACGCGGCCAAACTTTCGCTCAATTGCCCTATTGCCGGAGAAGCCGGTACCTGGTTCGAGGCCCGTTACATATCCATCTTCCAAAGCGACCGGGTTTTTCCAAAGCGTAAAGAAAGGTAGCTGTTTGGTCGAAAAGGCCATGGAGACGGCCCTATCGGCTGCGGCGTTGCGGAGCATGACCTTAGTGTTGTCGCTTTTATCAGCCCAAAGGGCCATACAATAGACCTGTTCGGCAAGTCCCGGCGTCGGACCGCGATAGAGATTGTAGGTTGAGACCCCTGATGCTGAATGTTCATTAATCGGTGTCACCTGACGTACAGGCGCAACGAACCGTGCGCCTTTTTCCATCAGAGGCTTGCCGTAGTTAGCGTGGTAAAGGACGCCGAATTCTTGTTCGAGGGCGCTGCGGTTGGTTATCTTGTCCGAGATTTGGAAGCTGTTGGAGCCCGGCACAGTTAGAATCTGCGTCCACAATTCGAGCTTCGGTCCATGCAGGCAGGTCTCATCCACCCTGCCGCGTATTCGGATAGTGTAGGGCCGCTGACGCTCGACAATCACTTCCACCTGTGAGGCGGGAGTATTTCCAATCTTTCCATGCAGAGTTAAATCCATTTTTGCTTTTTTGCCTGTGTTGTCAATGAACTCGTCGGTCCCGGGCGCGCCAAAAAACTCCAGGCCGCACCGGACCATCCATTCGTTAAAGCCTTCGAGCCAGCCGAGACCCTGGCGTGTGTGCAGGTTGATGTATTTTGGATGAACTAACCCTTTCACCGGTGAATCCCAGCCAAGACGCAGATCACCCATCAGCACTTGCGCAATAGACATCCCACGTGTAGGTACTACCCTGAAGCTGAGCTTACCGTTGTCGACATCGATGACCTCGACGCCTTCCTGTTTGCCGCCGTGGAGCACATACTTGTGCACCGACCAGGGGATGGGGCATTCCGGCGTGATGTCACGATTTGTGATGCGCAAGGTCTCGGCGTAAATATTTTGTTCGACATTGGCAAGGACCAGACGAAAAGGCTCGCCTGCCTGCGGCCAAGGCTCGCCTGCCTGCGGCCAAGGTTTGACGGCCTGGGTTGAAGAAATCCCCATCGTCATAATGATGACAGATACCAACTTTAACATTACTTTATCGCCTTTCTATATATTTTATCTGACACATTCGGTTTGGTTTGCCAATAGCGACCCAGGTGCCCCGTTTGAAATTGGCTTTGATTGGGTTTGTTTTTTTGGGGCCTGAAGGCGGTTTCATTTTCATAATCCTTTTGTAAAAAAGCGTTTGCGTTCATTTTGGCCTTTGAAGAAATTGGCTTTGAATTGGGTTTGTTTTTTCGGACTGCGAAAGCGTCGTTTTTTCTGTAATCCTTTGTTATAAGTGAGTTTACATTCATTTGGGCTTTTTGGAAATTGGGTTTGATTGGGTTTGAATTGGGTTTGTTTTCACCAAGTGTCCAATTGGATTTATTTTCATAAGCCTTTGTATTATATGATTTTACGTTCATTTGACTTTTTCGGAAATTGGGTTTGTTTTGCATAATTGACTCATAGGCACAAAGATACGCTCACAGCAGGCTATGATGCGGAATAGCGATTCTTGTTTAAAGTTATGGATGCTCGTAACGATACTTGCTGTAGAAGCTTGAAGCTTGTTTTTTCGTGTATCCAGATACCAGTTTCCAGCTTCGATACGAGTTTCGACACCCATAAAC
>JAUXAL010000065.1 GCA_030619925.1 Phycisphaerae bacterium
GCCCGATGCCTGCGTTGTCAGCCAAAAACGTTCTCAACGTGGAGAAAACCACTTCTGGCGAGCATTTTTGGCCTGCCGCCTTGGCCTCGAACTTTTCGCTCGGCCTCATAACGACCCGGTTATTCGGATAAGCTCTTAATATCACCTACTGAGGAGGCGACTGATATTGCCGCCGAGAATCAGCTGCTCTTTGTCCTTTGGTAATCTGAGCAGCCGGATTTTATAAAGCTCCACCCGTGAGTCTACCAGTGGGCCGTCTGAACCGAAGATAAGCTTTCCTGGTGGGAGTTCGCGTGCCGCACGCTCAAGATACATGAAGAAGACCACCGACGAGGTGTCCAGGTAAAGGTTCGCAAGCCGCTTCGATGCCTCAATGGCTCGAACGTGCTCGGGCCAATTGCGTGAGGCAAAGCTTCCCAGATGGGCCAGAATAAAAGAGACCTCAGGATAAGATTGAACTACCTCAAGGCTGTCACTAACATTCGGCGGGTGGAAGAGGATAGGGATTTTCAACTCGGCTGCTGTTTCGGCCATCTCTTTGGTTGGTATGCCGTGGAGTTTCAATCCTCTGAGGCCAAGCTCACGGACTTCCCGCCGCAGCATTTTTCGGATTTTGCCTGCTTCGGTCCTGGAGTCATGCTTGGCGAAACCAATGAGCTTGTCGGGCCAGCGCCGCACGTAAGAAGCAATCTCCTCATTGGCTTTCTGGTAGGTTGCGTTGTTGATTGGGAAGATGATTGTTTGACCAATCCCTGCCTCTTGGGCCCGACTCAGGGTCGGCTCGGGGTCATTGTACGTAGTCCACGGGTCGCTCGTCGGGTCATTCTTGGCATAGTTAATGCCCCTGCCGGCATGGCAATGGGCGTCAATTATCTTTGGGCGTTGCGAACCCTCAGTCCGGGCTGTGTGGACAGGCCCGGCTAAGGACAGGGAACCACTTAGAAGAACGCCTTTGAAAAAGTCGCGTCGGTTCATGATATTTTCCTTTGCCTGGAAAAATTAGGGCCGTGTTGTTTCTATAAATATAACCAATTATTGAGAGGTGAAAAGGAAAAAGACAAAGGTCAAAGCTCGAAATCCTAAGCACTAAATCCTCCGCAGGACACCTTGTGGTGGAAACAAATTCAAATAACAAAAATAAGAAATTCAAAACGAGATTGCCGCGTCGGCCTGCGGCCTCCTCGCAATGAAATCCTTTTCAATAGTCAATATGAAATAGAAAATAGTCAATTGCCTAATTACTGTCCCGGTAACGGCCAGTTTTCCGAAGGTGTCCGGGCAGACTTCATATATCTTTCAATCTTTGCAACGATTTGCGGATGCTGGTCGGCTACGTTGTGCTCCTCACCAATATCGTTTTTCAGGTTGTAAAGCTCTATCGGGCCGTTCGGGTCATTGGCAACGTTCAGCCGAACACCCTTCCAGTCGCCTGCGCGTACGGCCTGTTTCTTACCCTGCTCGTGAAATTCCCAGTAAAGGAACTCGTGTTTCTTTTGCCCGCCGGGTCGGCCCAGAAGCGTTGGAACCATAGAGATGCCGTCAATGTCTTTTGGGGCCTTTACGCCAATCAGTTCGGCACAGGTCGGCAGGAAATCCCAGAACGCCGAGATATGGTTACTGAGCGACCCTGCTTTTATCCTGCCCGGCCAGCGGGCAATCATCGGCACGCGAATGCCGCCTTCGTATAAGGCGCGTTTGTAGTCCCGCAGCGGGCCCCAGCTCTTGAAGTAACTCGGGTCAGCCTGGCCTTCTTTATGCGGGCCGTTGTCACTGGTGAACATGACCAGCGTATTGTCATCCAGGCCGAGGGCCTTGAGCCTGGCCATCAGCTTGCCAATGTCATGGTCCATCCGCGTTATCATGGCGGCGTGGCCCTTCTGCGGCTCAGGCCAGTCCTTGTCCGTATAAATGCCGTAGTCAGGGACCTCCATTCCATGTTGATTCAAGAACCTGGCCTCGTTGTTAGCGTGCGGAATCGTATAAGCCAAGTACAGGAAGAAAGGTCCGGCCTCGTTTCGCTCAACAAAGGCCAGGGCTTCTTTAGTGAACAGGTCGTGCGAGTAGTCGACGCGCTCGGTCGCAACGCCGCCCGGCGGATTGACCGGCTCGACTACGTTTCTCAAGGGCACTTTCTCTTCGTTGCGCCACAGGTATTCGGGGTAATAGTTGTGGGCGTGCCTCTGGTTGAGATAGCCGAACCAGTAGTCGAAGCCCTGCTTGTTCGGGATGCCCGTGCTGTCGGCCTCACCCAGGCCCCACTTTCCGATTATGCCGGTGGCGTACCCGGCTTCTTTGAATAGTTCGGCGACGGTAAGGTCCGACGGCCTTAGCGGCACCCGCGCATTGCCGCGGACAAGGCAGTGGCCTGTGTGCTGTCCTACCATCAGTGCGCACCGCGAAGGCGCGCAAACCGTGCTGCCGGCATAGTGGTCGGTAAAGCGCATGCCCTCTGCCGCCATGCGGTCTATATTCGGCGTGGCGATTTGCTCCTGCCCATAGCAGCCGAGGTCCCCGTAGCCCAAATCGTCCGCTAAAATGAAAATAATGTTCGGCCGGTCTCCTCTGGTCCCGCTTATCTGGCCTATACCGGCACAGCTCGGCAACAGCGAAGACGCTCCCGCCGAGGCGGCCGCAAAACCGGTCATCTTAAGGAATTCTCTTCTTGTCTGTCTGCCCATAATACTTTCCTCATTCATTTCCAAAAGCCCGGCACAATCGAAATCAAAATCTTATCCCATAAAGCTGCTCGCACGAGTCCAGGCCGTTGACAATCCTTCGGGCGGTAGGGGCGAGCCCCGCCCCTGATAGGGGCTGGGCGAGCCATTACTTACCGGGTACCGGAATGGTGATGTCAATTTCGCGCAGCGGCCCCAACACCGACAGCGGCTCATCGAAGTCCTGAGGCCGACCAACAGCTAAGATTTGAATGTTATCAGGCCTAAGATGTTCGCGGGCAACGCGGAGAACATCCGCTTTGGTTACTTTTTCAATATTTTCTTTGGTTTTCTGCAAGAAATCCGCCGGATAGCCAAAGTACTCGTAGGTCATCAGGCGTCCGACAATTTCGCCCTTGGTATCGAAGTTGAATACAAACGAATTGAGGTAGCTTTCCTTGGCCAGGGCCAGCTCTTCATCGGTGACTTCGGCCTCGGTCATCTTTTTAACCTCTTCGGTCATGGCACGAATGGCATATACAGTGCTCTGGGACTTAGTCTGGCAGCCGACATAAAAGACACCGGGAAAGTCATAGTTGGCCGAATAGTTGCCTCGGACCGAATAGGCCAGTCCCTCGCGAGACCGCACGTTTTTGAACAGACGGCCGGTAAACGAACTGCCGAGAACCCGGTTCATTACAATCAGCGCGAAATAGTCGGGGTCGTTCCGCAGACCGCCGATGTGTCCTAAGTAGATGTTCGACTGATTGACATCGTCCTTGCGAATCACATTCGCCGTTGACCGGAATTCATACCGGACTTCCGGCACGGTCGGCGGTTGCACATCAGCTTTTTCCCACTTTTCGAAGGCCTTCTCAATCTTCTTAATCATCTCCCTGGCATCGAAATCACCCCAAGCAGCGAGCATTAGGTTATTGGGTTGATAATACTTTTTATGGAAAGCAACCAGGTCATCACGGCTAATGTTGCCGATGGTGGCATACTCGGTATGGCGTGCGTAGACGCTTTCCGGGCCGTAGATAAGCTTCTGATACTCGCGGTAGGCTATTGAGCCCACATTATCGTTTCGCCGGGCAATCGAGCTGCGGTGCAGTATTTTTGCAAGCTGTATTTTGTCTTCACGAAACGCCGGGTTCATCAGCACATCAGCCAGAATCGAAAGCCCGGTGTCAACGTCCTCCTTCAGCACCGACATTGAAGCCGAACCCGAATTTAGCCCGATGCCGGTCTCTACCGATGCGGCAATCGCCTCCAATTCCTCGTCAATCTCGTCACCGGTCTTGCTGGTGGTCCCGCCGGTGCGCATCACGGTCCCGGTAATGGCGGCCAGGCCGATTTTGTCGGCCGGCTCGTATATAGAGCCCACGCGAATCCGCGCTGAGGCCCTAATCAGCGGCAGTTCATGATCCTCCAGCAAAAACAACTGCATGCCGTTGGCAAGAGTAACTCGTTGGACTTCCGGAATCCGGATATCACCCAGTTTAGAATACTCCAGCTCTTTGTAATGCCGGGCATACTTTTGCGTGCAGCCCGGGGCCGCAAGGCACAACAAAATAGCGAAAAAGACAGAAACTCTAATCGTAGATAATCTATTACCTTTCATTTTGCCGCTCCTATTGAAAATCAGTTTTCGGCTGCGGTTGTCTCGATGACACCCACTGTCCGATTTTTCCTTACGAAGTATTCCCTTGCAACGCGTTGAATGTCCTCGGCCGTGACCTGCTCGATCTGGTCAAGTTGTTTAAACAAATTGCGCCAATCCCCGGTAACGACCTCGTAAAAAGTCAACTGCGCCGCCAAACCCGAGTTGGACGCAAGCTGTCTAATCAAACTGGCCTTGGCTCGTGTCTTGGCTTTGTCCAATTCTTCGGGAGATACCAATTCGGTTTTCAGTCTTTCTATCTCAACGTCAATTGCCTCTTCACACTCTTGATTTGTATGACCTCTGGCCGGCACCGCATAAAACAAGAACAGTCCGGGATACTTATTTCCCGGCAGGCCTGGAAATCCGGTGGCAACAATAGCGATCTTCTTTTCCTTAACCAGACTCTTGTACAGCCGCGATGTCCGCCCCATACCCACGATATCCGTTATGGCATCGAATACGGCATTGTCAGAATGGTTAATACTCGGCTTGTGATAACCAATCAAGACAAAGGGCTGTGCAGGATCTTCCACGACTACCTGGCGCAGCCCGAGCTGCGGTGGTTCCACCGTCTCGACGGGATCGGGCTTGGGCCCGCTGGGGACGCGGCTAAAGTATGTCTGCGCCAGCTTTCTTATCTCTTCGGGATTCACGTCGCCGACTATCGCAATCGCAAGATTGCTCGGTCCATAGTACTTGCTAAAAAACGCCTCAGCTTCGGCGCGGGTCATGGTCTTCAAATCACTCATATGACCGACAATAGGCTCGCCATAGGGATGCGCTTTGTAAGCGATGGCAAGGAACTCCTCAAGCAAGCGACCTACCGGTCGACTTTCCGTGCTCAGCCGCCGCTCTTCCATCACAACGTCCTTTTCCTTGTAGAACTCCCGCAGGACCGGGTTAAGGAACCGCTCCGACTCCATCGACATCCAAAGTTCCGTTTTATTAGAGGGAAGACTAACAATATACTGAGTGGCATCCCGACTGGTGTAAGCATTGAAGCCGGCACCGCCTTCCCGGACATAGGCCTCATCAAATTCGTCATGGACCAGGTATTTTTGGGCCTCTTCCTGCGCTTCTTTGAGTTGCTTCTGCAATTCGGCCAGCCGGGCTTTATCGGCCCGGTCGCCCTTTCTTTGTTCGGCTTTGATTGCTTCAAATGTTTCGTCCATCCTGGCCATGGCCTCGGCTTCTGCCTGGTAGTTCTTTGTGCCGATGGTCTTTGTCCCCTTGAACGCCATGTGCTCAAACAGATGCGCCAGACCGGTGATTCCCTTGACCTCATCAACCGAACCGACGTCGGCGTAGGTATGGAATGAGACCACCGGTGCCTCGTGCCGCTCGAGGACCAGGAATTTGAGGCCGTTGTCCAATGTAAATTCTGTCATTCGCTCTTCAAATTCCGCCAGGTCCTGGGCTTCTGCTGATTTTGGAGCCAGCACGGCCACAGCAAAAAGCACCAGCGCCACACAGTTGAAAACGGTACGAGATTCTCGCATTGCTTGCCTCATATTTCATACTCCTCTATTATTTTCGTTCTTTCGCGTTTTGCCTCAAAAGAAGAAACCCGGCCGAAGGCCGGCTTGATCCTGTCCCGGCTTCGCCGGGCTTTTTTCGTAAAAATATGGAGATAAGAACGGACACCTCCATAACAGGAACATCTTCCATAACATATCTTGAGGCTTGCAGTCAAGCTTTTTTAAGCAGAACAATTCCGGATTTCCCAGGTAAATTCGTGCAAAAAAGTAAGATTTTGATAGCATAGAGCGCATAGGAGATAAATCCTAAATTCTAAGCTCTAAATCTCCATCCTCCGAAGTAGAACTTCTACGGAGGACGGGCTAAACAAATACGAATTTTCAAAACTCAAATGTTCGAAACAAATTGAATCGCGGATTAACGCAGATTTATAGTTTTATTTTCTGTATTCTGTTTTCTTTCTTCTGTCTTCTGTTTTTATGTTGACCTTCTATTTCCGGCGGACAAGTTCCAATGGTGCGAAATCCGCCTTCGCCAAGGCTTCGGCGGACAAGTTCCAGGTGTGATGTGCTACTCTGCAAGGTTAACTTCGCTACGAAGCACGAGAATCGCACCAATTATGGGAGAATAGAAGTGGTGCGAAATATCGCACCCTACATGACTTGAAATCCTCAGCATGACAGCTTGGAACCGGTCAGTTTGAGTTATATGCTAATCTCTCTCGGCGGCGACGGATGCTTTTCGCCGCAGTCCCTGGCAGCTCTCACAATCGCATATCCCAACTTGCCTTAGATGTGACGTGCCGGCAAGCTTCTTAGTCTCGATTAACTTGGCACCTTTGGCCTCCATCTTGCGAAGTGCCAGCTTGGCCTCTCTTTTATTGTGTGAACCCACTGCGTCAGATACGACAATAACTCTCTTGCCTCGCTGCAGTAATCCCAGCGCCGTGGCTTTAACGGCACCTTCGAGGCCGGCGCCGACCAGAATAAACTCATTGGCTCGCACTTCGCTCAGCAGCCTGTCGATGCGAGGCTCATCAAACGGGTCAACGCAGCGCTTGTGAAGGATGACCTGCCTGTACCGCCGCAGCATGTCTCTCGGCAAATCAGTGTTGCCGTCCGCTGCAAAAGTTACCTTGTTATCAAACAGTGTGTAGCGTATCTTTTTTTGCCCCTCAGTGCCTTCAATGCAACAGCCGACCGCGTCGTCGCCGTTGGCGCGAATCTCAGCAGTCGAGATTATCGGGACATTTCCATATCTCGCCCAGGCCATCACTCTGCGAATATGCGCCAGCACCCTCCTGTGGTTCCTTATACAGGCCTTACCGCCAGCTAATAGAAAGTCTTTTTGAGTATCGATGTCGATTAGAATCTGCTTACGTCGTGCTCTTAGCAAATGCAGAATCATTTTCTTTCCTTCCATGGTCTCTGCGCTTCAGTCCTATAATTGATACGCATAGACCAGTATCGGGTTCACCCTTTGTTATCGAATACTCTCCGTAGCGGCTTTAATCGCAATAAAGTCAAAGAGCATCTGTAATGTTCGCGTTGGCCGCTGGCTTTTTGTATAATAGAGGCATTGAGCGGCGATTATGTTTCAACTTGCGTTTTTTGGAGTAAATACAACCGATGCCAAGACTCTTAAAGGACTATCCTTCGGTCTCACTGAAACCTGAAAATTTGGATGGTAGAATCGATTTTGTCCGGATTTTCGGACGTTCCGGCCCGGTCCACATTGAAATCGGCACGGGCAAAGCCACTTTCCTGCTCAACCAGGCCAGGGCCCAGCCTGACGACAATTTCCTCGGCATCGAATGGGCCCGCAAATACTACCGCTACGCGGTCGATCGCATCGGCCGATGGGGCCTGACAAATGTGCGAATCATCCGCACCGAGGCCGCCGCCTTTCTGGCCGATTTTTTGCCGGATAACTCCGTGAGCTGCTTCCACATCTATTTCCCTGACCCCTGGCCGAAAAAACGACATCACAAACGGCGTTTTTTTTGCCCCGCCAATCTCGAACAGCTGCTGCGCTGCTTAAAGAAGGACGGCCAATTGAGAATCGCTACCGACCACGCTGATTATTTTGAACAGATACGGCAAGTCTTAACAGTAGGGGCAGGCCAATGTGCCTGCCCTTGGCTTGAAGAGATTGAATTTTTCCCCACCGCCGGCGCCGACCGGGGCGAATGGGTCGGCACAAATTTTGAACGCAAATACATCAAAGACCAAAGACCAATTTACACCCTCGCCGTAAGAAGAACATAGTATCGGCCATTTAGCCGTCGCCGGGGCGACAACGTTGTGCAAAATAGGGAAAATCGAAGCTGGAGCGAGGCGGAAGTCCGCCGAAGAGGGGAAAGCGGCAAAGACCGGCAAGGCTTAAACCTGCGACTTGTGAACAAACAGTTCGGGAGTCGTCTTTTCCAAGTTTTGTGGAAATTGACGTTACATTCCTTTTTTTGGGAATGATACCGGTATCAGGCAGCTTTGCAGGCCACTGGAAGGCTTTTATGAGATCGAGCATCTCTGAAACGATTTCGGGATTCTGCTTGGCCAGGTTGCGTTTTTCACCGATATCCGATTCCAGATTGTAGAGTTCCATCTCATTCGAGCCCCTGTCCTTCACATATTTATAGTAGTTCTCGCGGTTTGGGAGCAACAGTTTCCATTTTCCCTTGCGGACGCCATGGAGTGCGTTTCTGCAGAAGTAGTAAAAGTGGTCTCGCTCGCCTTCTTCACTCTCGCCAAGCAGCAGCGCGGTTTGATCCGCGCCGTCGATGAGCCGGTCTTTCGGGACCTCATATCCGGCCAGGTTGGCGAGAGTCGGCATGAAGTCCAGCGTGGAAAAGATGGCATCACTCACGCGACCTGCTGGCACGTGCCCGGGCCAGCGAATGATGCAGGGCACGCGAACGCCGCCCTCCCAGGTCGAACCTTTGCCTTCCCTCAGGGGCCCGGACGAACCCCAGGCGACGGCGCCTTTGTGTTTGTTTCGCAATATTTCCTGCATGTTGTTCCAGGGGCCGTTGTCTGTAGCAAATATAACCAACGTGTTGTTTCGCAATCCCAGCTCGTCGATGGCATCCAGCAGACGGCCCGTGTGGTAATCCAGCTCTTCAATCACATCGCCGTAAAGGCCGCCTTTGGATTTGCCCTTGAACTTGATAGTTGCATCGATCACGGAGTGCGCCATGGTATGAGCGAGATACAACAAAAATGGTTTGTCCTTGTTCGCTTTGAGAAATCCGATCCCCTTGTCGGTGTATCGTTTGGTGAGGCCGGCCATATCACGGTCAACGCCTATGGGTTCACGATTGTCATAGAGTTTTACTCCGCCACCGTCGTTTGCACCTAACGTTCCCCAGTAATAGTCGAAGCCCTGATCATTGGGAACGCGGCCTTTGATATCCCTGCGGTTCGAGACATCCCATTTGCCCACGCAGCCGGTAGTATAGCCCACCGTTTTCAGAAGCTCGGCGAAGGTGATCTCACTTTCGGGCATCGACCATCCCTGGCTTCGAACGGGATAGCGTCCGGTTAGCAGGGCCGAGCGGGAGGGCCCGCAAACCGGCTGGGCATAGAAATCGGTAAAGCGCGTGCCTTCCTTCGCCAGCTGGTCTAATCGCGGTGAGCGGATTGTTTCAGACCCGTAACAGCCGAGGTCGCCATAGCCCTGATCGTCGGTGAAGACAATCACAAAGTTGGGCTTTGTGTCCGCAGACGAAGCTGCCGAGCGTGCAATTCCGCGATAACCGATTGGGGCCAAAGAGTAACCCAACGCTCCGAGGCCCATGTTTCTCAGGAAAGTCCTTCGATTCATTGTCTAAGTACCTTTCTCTTGGAATCTATTTATAGATATTCTTCATCTGCCATGCGTCCAACGATTTTAGCTCAGCGTCCTTGCCCTGGGAACGCAGTGATACGCCGACGCTGTCGGCGCGGCCGGGATAAACACGCATCGCGACACATTGCTTGCCGTTGACGAACACCTCGACGACGCTCCTGTCAATGAACACGCGCAGTTTCAGCGGCTCGTTCTTATCAATGAAAACCGGGGCCGTCTCAGGCGCCCGTGATTTCACATCCGGCAGGATCGAGGAGTAAGATGAATCGATGGTAATCAAGCTGCTGATTTTTTTACTGTATGCACTTCTCCTTCCGAATTCCCGATGTCTGTACCCCCGGTCCTTAAAGAACATGATCCGGGTAAGCTCTTGCCTGTTGAGCGAGCGCAATACGTTCATTTCGACCATCGGTGCTTTTTTTGGGTCAATTTCGGCAATAATCTCCATTGTGTTGCCTCGGATATTCTTGAGCACGACCTCCTCGTTCGCCGGCAGATTCATTGCGTCTACGTGTTGATGATCGTAACGCAGCGATTCGATGTCTCCGGCGGGCTCGATTCTCAGTCTGTTTAATTCGTCCTTTGGCTCAAGCGTTAAGCGCCTGGCTAACGTCATGATCTGGTTCCAGCCCTTGGTGGGTTTTCCAGGGTTCATGTTGAAGATCACGATGACACCACCCTTGCCGTCTGGTGTCGCGGACGGCGCGTGGACACCGGCAGGTGAGTACGGTCCAAAATTGAAGTCGCCACCGGCGGTCACAACAAACTTGTCGCGTTTCTTGTCGTAATCTCCGAGCAGGTACTTTCCGCCGCTCATGTGACTAAAGTGCAGCAGGATGTGCTCATCGCCGATAGGCCAGAAGTAGGGACACGCCCCGTCGTCGCCAACCAGCGAGTACCGATCATCTTCAACGAACGGGTGCAGATATTCCCATTTCGCCAGATCTTTCGAGCGAAGCAGAAAATTGGCCCTTACCCGCTTACCTCCAGGGCCGTTCGGCAGAGTGCCTGCCGAAAGCGAGTAATACACGCCGCCTTTCTTCCAGATGCACGGATCGAACACCCGGTAAGGCGGGACAGAACCATCCGGATTTACCATGGGGATGACTGCCTTGCCTGTAACCTTCTTCCAGTTCAAGAGAAGAGGGTCGTCGGATACAGCGACCATATTACCGACCACCGTCCCGTGATACATCGCGATCACGCGTTCTTTTTCGACGAGTGTCGCGCCGGAAAAACAACATCTTTCCGGATTGGGGTAAATCGCATAGGGAAGGTCGCGCCAGTGGATCAAATCGTTGCTGACGGCGTGTCCCCAGTGCTGACGCGGGTCTTCCGGCGGATACGCCTGGTAGAACAGGTGCCAGCGCCCCTTCCAGAAACAGAGTCCGTTCGGGTCGTTAAGCCGATTTTCCGGGTTGACGTAATGATAGATCGGTCGGTACGGGTCACCGGCCATTTTTTTCCGCGACTCGATAAATCGCAAAATCAGGGGATTTGTTTTGAGTTGCGCTTCCTGCTCGCCGAGCGTATCGGCGAAGGTGTATTTCGGGACACGCGAGGTGTAGTCGGGTTCTTCTTTCCGGGCCTTGGACTGTTTCTGGGCTCGTAGCTTTTCACGAGCCGGCACCACCAAAGCCACGGCCATCACGCCTGTCTGTTTCAGAAAGCTACGACGTTTCATACGATCCATTGAACACACTCCTTAAAGACTAAATGTCCCAAAATGTACAGCTTAAATCTAATCCCCTACTGTGCCAAAACTCATACGAAGGATTTGATGACACCGAATTGTAGCTTTCAACTCTTGAATAATCAAGGGCTTACTGTACACTGTCTTTACGAACCGATAGGGTGGCAGGACCGGCCCAAGATGATTCCGACAGATCTGCGGTCCTGGCCCTCTTTACGTCTGAGCAGCACTAAAGGGTTACCCCACCTATAACTGACCAATTACAATTATCGCCTGATTTTTTTGTTGATTCTATAACTCGGAGGGTGTATAATCGTGTAGTTGCCTTGCTGGTTATCGGGCAGAATGAGAGCGTGATCGCTAAATGGCGAGTCGCCGCTTAGTTAAGAAAGACGTATTTTGCTAAAGGTAAAGGAGGCGAAACATGGTTCAGCGGAACGGTTTTACACTAATCGAGCTCTTAGTTGTTATTGCGATCATTGCCGTATTGATGGCAATCTTAATGCCCGCCCTCAACATTGCGCGTGAGCAGGCCCGGGGAGTCGCATGCTCCACGAATCAGAAGACCCTTGCCCTGGCCTACATCATGTATGCCAGCGAGAACGATGGCACCGTTTGTGGGGGCTTGGCGCAGCACGACACAGTCAATGGTGTGCCCCCGTGGGTCCTGCCGCCCCTTGATTACTCAGGAGGTAACCTTGTTTCTATGGACAGTGGACCGGTCACGCGCGAGCAACGGTACAATGGACTGAGGGAAGGAATCCTGTACAAATACGTGAAAGATGTGGGTGCCTATCATTGCCCGGGTGACAATCGAATAACAAGGGGGACAAGCAGGGGCATGGGACCGGAATTTCTGATTTACCGCAGTTACTCCCTCACGGATTATATGCGGGCAACAAGCCCTTCCGATCAGAAGAAATTGTTCAGCTTCAAAGGCCAGGCCACCAAGATGCTCTTCGTGGAGGAGATATACGACGGCTCTGCAGGCAACTATAATCATAACGGATGGTCGTATCTGCCGGGCGCCGGTACTATGTGGGACCCCCTGGGCATCTTTCACAACAACGCCTGCACATTTAGTTTCATGGATGGTCACGCAGAACGCAAGAAGTGGACGGACAAGCGGACGATTATCTACTGTATGAGTCGAGCAGAAGCTGCGGTCAGGGGTTTTGGCAAGGGACAGCAGTTCAATCCACCTAACATTGACCTGGAGTGGCTTGACACACACTACCCGGGCAAAAGCCGGTTTGCTCAGTAGCCATGCGGTTTGTGGCCTGAGTGTACGGATGATGTACTCTCATTCGGAATGTAGAGAAAACGACTATTCGTGCTATAAGCTACCTTACTCTTAGTAACGGTTCCTCTAATTGCGCCGACGCCGAAAGGAAAAAGAGCAATGAAAACAAGAGCCTTTACACTAATTGAGCTGTTGGTAGTAATTGCGATCATCGCAGTATTGATGGCGATCTTAATGCCCGCCCTCAACATTGCGCGTGAGCAGGCCCGGGGAGTCGCATGCTCCTCGAACCAGAAGACCCTTGCCCTGGCCTACATCATGTATGCCAGCGAGAACGATGGCACCGTTTGTGGGGGCTGGGCGCTTCACAACACAGTCAATGGTGTGCCCCCGTGGGTCATGCCGCCCCTTGATTACTCAGCAGGTAGCATTGCTCCTATGGACAGTGGACCGGTTACGCTCGAGCAACGGTACAATGGACTGAGGGAAGGGGCCCTATACAAATACGTGAAAGATGTGGATGCCTATCATTGCCCGGGTGACAATCGAATAACAAGGGGGACAAGCAACGGCATGGGTGTGGAATATCTGATTTACCGCAGTTACTCTCTCACGGATTATATGCGGGCAACAAGCGATTCGGATCAGAAGAAATTGTTCAGTTTCAAAAACCCGTCCACCAAGATGCTCTTCGTGGAGGAGATATACGACGGCCGTTCAGGCAACCATAATCATCATGGATGGTCGTATATCCCGGGCGCAGGCACTATGTGGGACCCCCTGGGCATCTTTCACAACAATGCCTGCACGTTTAGTTTCATGGATGGTCACGCAGAACGCAAGAAGTGGGCGGACAAGCGGACGATTATCTACTGTATGAGTCGAGCAGAAGCTGCGGCCAGGGGTTTTGGCAAGGGACAGCTGTTCAATCCACCTAACGTTGACCTGGAGTGGCTTGACTCACACTACCCGGGCAACCAGCGGCTTGCTCAGTAGCCATGTGGTTTGTGGCCTGAGTGTACGGATGATGCACTCTCATTCGGAATGTAGAGAAAACGACTATTCGTGCTATAAGCTACCTTACTCTTAGTAACGGTTCCTCTAATTGCGCCGACGATGACCGGGGCGAATAGGTCGGCACGAATTTCGAACGCAAATATCTCAAAGACCAAAGACCAATCTACACCCTCGCCGTAAGAAGAACATAGTATCGGCCATTTAGCCATCGTCGGCACGCCAACGTTATACGAAATACGCAAAATCGAAGCTGGAGCGAAGTGGAAGTCCGCCGAAGAACGAAAAGCGGCAAAAGACCGGCAATCTTATTGATTTTGCTCGTTTGGTCTGCTATAATGATTGTTTGAAAAGACTTATGGCAGGAGGAACAAAAAAATGAAAAGAGCAAGTCAATTGAGTTTTCTTGCCTTATTGGTTATGGCGAGTTCGACGCTGGCGGCAGAATCGAACTCTGTAGTTATCTATCAAACTGACTTCACAGACGGGCTTGCCGCTGGGTGGTCCGTCATCGATGGCGACTCCGACGGTGCGACATGGACATCTGCAAACCCCGGGGGCCGATCGAACCCTAATTGGAGGGGGACTTTTATGATAGTCGACAGCGACTCGGCGGGCGAGGTCGAGGTCGATATGGATGAAGAGCTAATCACTCCCAGCATTGACTGTTCTGGATATGCGAATATAAGGCTGAAGTTCAACCATTACTTCAACAAATCCTCACGCGAGATTTGTGATGTCGATGTGCGTGTGAGCGGCGGGTCCTGGCAAAACGTTGCCCGGTATCAAAGGGCCAATGCTTCGGGGCTGGTGGAATTGGATTTGTCGGCAATTGCTGGTTGTCGGCCTGATGTACAGATACGCTGGCACTACTACAATGCCAACTATGCGGAGTATTGGGGAATCGACGACGTCGAAATCCGCGGCGCAGGCTCATCCGATGATGTGGTTCGTTACCTTTCCGGGTACTTCAAGTGGCTGCTGCATCTGGGGCAGAGTCCTACTGACAGAATTCTCCACGGTGTCCAGCATGGCAACCAGCTGGAGTTTTTCGGCGGAGACGCTAACATCAACCCGGCACCGGGAGAGATCTACGATTTTAGTGATAGCGGGTACCGCGCCACGACGGACTTGATGATCTGGACGCCGCAATACAGCGAGGACGGCTTCTTCGCTACTGAGCAGCATCAGGACAAATTCATACAGTACTATCACATCTACATCTTCTCGCCCGAGGAGCGACAGGCCAGGTTGCGGTTCAGAGCCTATCATATGCTCCGGTTTTGGAATAATGGCGAGATGATACTCGACATCAAGGACGCGGACATCGAGCGTTATGAGGACTTCCTCCTCTACGAAGGGGTTAACTCGATGACTTTCAAGCTCAAAGTCAAAGGTCCTGGCCAGCCAGGGCGTGACAACTGTCTCGCCGTGAGGATTACAGATCGCAATGACGCCGAGTACACCGACCTGACGTATACCTTGAGCCCGCCGCTGCCCGAGAAGGACCTCCGATTGCGCAGGCTTCTGCCAGCCGATTACGATCCAGGCACGAACATGGAGGTTGCACTTTCGCTCGAGGTTGCTCCTGAGGCAACAGCTAATGAGCTTACTATTATTGAGTATATCCCCGAAGGCTTGAGCGTGGCCGATGCCGGCGGCGGGAGTGTCATCGGCAATAGCATTCAGTGGTCGCTTGCTGGACCTGATCTCCAGACAATGGATATCAATTACTCGCTTGCCGTGCCGCAATCTCGCACGGGCCCCATAGCCTTTCTTGGCTACTTCTACTACGACAAGAAGCTTGAGAATATCCTCGGTGAAAGCGTTATATTTGAGCAGGAGCCGCCTTCTGCTTCCGATATGGCAGGAGCTATTGAAACCATCGAGATTAGTGCTGGAGACTATTCTACTTCTGAAAACGTCGGTATGGGGCAGCTTGAGGAGCGTGGGGTTAAGGTCACAGGTCTAAAACCCGACCAGACAGGTGGCTGGGCCGAATATGAGTTCTCGGTAACCAATCCCGGCGAGTATCACATCGTCTTAGACTATGGAGAGCTCTGGACGATGTTTCATCATTCTGCGGGAGTTGCTGCCACTATCGATGACGAGGCTATTGTTGAAAGGCAGTTGTTTCCCACGATTTACTGTTACGGCTACCCTTACGGGGGTAAGGTTGGGCCGGGCACAGACCCCGACAGAAAAGCCAAATGGATCATTGGTTCGGCAAATCTCTCGATCGGCCCACACACGTTGCGCTTGACCTTCCCTCCAATGTATGCTGCGGACGCGGAATTAGACCGTTTCAGCGATGGCCGCCCTGTCATAACGAAAATTATTCTTACTAATTATCCGGGACTAACGCTGCCCTACCTTGCAGAGCCGCATCACCTTGATTCCTATGAGCACGCTCCGGCAAGGATAATGCATGACCGGGATGTCGCTGTATTAGCCGATGGTCGTGTTGAGATTACCCTCTATGGCACTTTCTACAGCTTGTCTCAGGGCAACGAGATTTACTTTGCAAGCGGTTATGTTCGGCCCAGAGTAAATCAGGACGAAACCAAATTCGAGATTGTTTCTATCGAACCTGAGGTTTTCCACCTGCCGCCGGAGGGTGAGCAGGATTTTGTATTGGTTGTTCGCTCGAAGGAGCCGGTTCCTGAGAATTACTCCGAATTAGTGGTGGTCTGGCTGCAAGGTACGCCCTCCAGTCCTTCAAGAAGGCCTTATTTATTTACTGCCGCTCTGAACTACATTACGCTTCCGGCTTACAAACGAAAGGAGTTTGCCTGGGGCGGCGCCCCCCTTTTTTCGAAAGTCAAGTCCTCTTCCAAGTTTGTCAAGTTAGACGTTACAGATCCAGCAGTGATGTTTATCCCAGACCGACAGGACTTGGGTTTTGACAGCGGCAGGTATAGCCGTGATGTGACGCAGTTCTTCAAAGATCAATTTCGGGAAGGTAATCTCCCTTCGGTCGAGGCAGTCTTCCAGGAACGGGGCTGGGATAACGAGAACCACGGTGATAAAAGCTGGGCCCAAATCTGGTCCGGGATATTGGCCAGCACGTACTGGAGGGAAGACAGTGTCCCAACAGGACCACCAGGAAGAGGGCAGGTATACACTACAAATTCAGAACAGGCCAAGGCATATGTCGAGCGACTATCTGAAAACATGGTTTTCTACCCTGTCACGCGACGCTGGGATTGGGCCAGGCCGCAGTACATGCCTCGGTTCGCGCATAGCGCTTTTGTCAAGGGAATGGCAGCGCTGGCTCCGGCCATCAGGATTGCGCAGGAACAGATGCTTGATGACGATGAGCAATTTAAGATTCTTCACAATCTCGTGCTTCCCATTTTCAATTCCTATTGGGACGAGTTAAGGACGACCGCAGTTCTGACAGAAGATGTAAACGAAGGAGACGTCCATCTGCCCATATCCCGGCTTTTCTACGGCGATACAGGCTGTCCCGCTGACGGCTTTACTTTTTATGTGAAAGTCGGTGGAGACATCCTCCGGATGAGTTCCCTTTACGCTGACAGTATCAAGCTGAGGGAGCCGGTTTCCAAGAGCTACCCAAAAGGCAGCGTGGTTTCTTCCTGGGCATTTTTTGAGGCCATCGAATTGGAGTGCATGGATATCATGTCGCTGATAGCCATCGGCGCTGCCAGCCGAGATCGGGCAGTCGTCGACGAGATAATGCACATCTTCACAGAGATTCTTAACAAGCAGAAGATTTTTCTGGAGGACGGGTCTTTCAAGAATGAGCCCGGCAGCTATGGTGGGGCCAGCAAGCGCTATGCTGAATCACTGCTAAAAGCCCAACGGCTTTTTGGCCAAGAGGCGCTGGCCAGAATATCGCAGGATGCAATGAACAAAATACATAACTCTCGAATTTATGCCTCCGAGTTCCCTTTTTCAAATGGAAGGGTGCCCCACCTTAACGGCGGTGGATGTATGAACCAGTTGTCCAGATCGTACCATGGTGATGTTCGAATGCTGGAGGAATTATTTCCTGAGGATATAGAAAACATCAGTCTCTATAAACGAATCGTTGAACAGGAGCAAAACAGAGTCCCAGGAGACATAATTGACAACCACAATTTTGTTATCCACGGCTGGGGCTACGCGATGTTGCGCAGCGAGAATGGTTCCTGGGACCGAGGCATGGAGACGCTTCTTTCCTCTAAGTACCTGCTGAGTGATCCGGGGGACCACGTGTCCCGCGATTGTCTGGGCATTGTGGTTTACGGTCTGGGTGCAATTCTTACGCCGCGTTTGGGTTATAGCTGGATCGGTTATCTTCCTCCGTTCCTCAATCAGGTAATGGTTGATGATGACAGGGAGAACCGCTACTACGGCTCGTTCTGGCATTTTGACGGCCGAAAAGAATTACCTTCCGCAGTTGCTCATACCGGCGACGGCATTGATTGCAGTGAGCTTGATTTCAATATGAGCCGCTGGTGCATTCAATTCCCTGAATATCTATTTGATACTTACTTCATTGATGCCAACGATGGTTTAGAACACCAGTACGATTGGTGCTTTATTAACATGGGAGACTTGGAGATAGTCGAACCCACGCAGCTGATGTGGCAGGATTACAGTGCGTTCCTGGACGGCTATTGGCCAAAGCCAGGTACGCGTGGAGAGGGAGAAAGGACTATTACCTCCAAAGCGGCTGGGCGCATCGTGGCTGACTGGAGGATTAGCAATGAACCCTGGGACCGGGAGGTTCACGCTGATGAGACTTTACTAAGAAATCCACCCCAGCACAGTGGCCGGCTCAGGCTAATCATGGCCGATGATAGCCCATCCGATATAGTTAACGCTCAAGTTGGCTATTATATCAAAGCGAGCGGTGAGCAAACACTGGCGAATTCACAGGACATTCTTGTTGTTCGCAAGAACGCTGTTTCGCATGCGTTTGTCGACACTCTGGAACCAATAGCCGACGACGAGGAAGCTTATGTTAAGGATGTAGTGGTTGTTGAGAGGGGCAATCACAACCAGCAGCTTGTCAAAGTTACAACGGCAGAAGGCCAAGACTGGGTCTATCTGTCGGGAAATTGGGGCGTCCGGCCTGATGGCGATTGGCCTGTTTCCAGCGTTACCACTGATGCTGACATAGTAGTCTGGAGAGTTATCAATAATGTTGTAAGAAGAGTTTACTTGGCTGGTGGTTCTTATGCTAATACACCCCACGGCTCCTGGGATTTCGGTTCTCCGGGGAAATACTATGTAGCTGACGCTGATGCTGATGGCATATGGGATCATTAAGATAATTGCCTCCATGCGAACAACCCGGACCAAAAAGATTCAAACGACTGAGCTTCTTTTCCATCTCTAAAGACTTAAGATGCATCTGGTGTGCCTTATTCAGCTCTATAGCGGTTATGTGAAGTGCTCGAGCGAACATAACGAGGTCGCTGCGTTTGCCTCAAGAAATCTGGTAGTTTCGGCGATTGACAACGACCGGCTGGGGGTTTAGTATTTGTGCGGGAAAAGGCAGGGAAGTCCGGCAGGGCGGCTGAATCGATGTTGAGGGCAGGTTTTGAGAAATAAAGAAGAAAGAGACTGAACGATGAATAAGGTACTGATTATAGTCGGCGATGCGACCGAGACTGTGGACACGCTGTATCCGTATTACCGTTTGCAAGAAGATAATTTTGAGCCTGTGGTGGCCGGGCCGGAGAAACGGCGTTACCATATGGTCCTGCACGAGATTGCCCCGGACTGGGACGGCAAAATTACTCGCGAGTTCGAGGGTTACACCATCGAAGCCGACATTGCGTTTCGAGATGTGAACCCGCAGGAGTATCTGGGCGTTTTTTTCTCCGGGGGCCGTGCCCCGGAATATATACGGTATGACCCGGACCTGGTCCGTATCACACGGCACTTTTTTGAGACAAACAAACCGGTCGCCTGTGTGTGTCACGGCGTGGAGATACCGGCTTATGCCGGATGTGTAAAGGGCCGGCGCATGGCCACCGTGGGCAAATGCAAATTCGACCTCGAGGTTTGTGGGGGCATATTTGTAGACGAGCCGTGCGTCGTGGACGGCAACTTGGTCAGTGGACGGACGTACCATGACCACGGCCGGTACGTCGGCGTGTGGATAAAAATGCTAATCAAGGCCCGCGCAGCAGCCAAATAGTATGAAACAAACACATCAGAAAATCTCACGGCGTACTTTTGTCAGAAGCGCCGCGGCGGCCGTCGCCGTGCCGTATGTTGTTCCTTCTTCGGCCCTCGGCGGCAACGGCCGACCGGCTCCGAGCAGCCGGTTGACGATGGGCCTTATCGGCCTGGGCAGTATGGGTATGCGGCACGTGAAAGGATTCTTGCAGGAAGACGACTGCCGGGTCATTGCTGTTTGCGACGTCGATGCCGGCCGGCGAAACGCAGCGGCGGATGAGGTTAACAAGCAGTACGGCAACAAAGACTGTGCCCGATACAACGACTTTCGTGAGCTGCTCCGGCGCGACGACATTGACACACTCTGCATCTCGGTTCCGGACCATTGGCATTCGCTCACCGCAATGATGGGTATCGTCGCCGGCAAAGATATTTACGGCGAAAAACCGCTGTCGCTGACAATCTCGGAAGGCAGAGCTATGGTCGAAGCGGTGGGTCGTTACAAGTGTGTATGGCAAACCGGCAGCTGGCAGCGGTCAACGGCACACTTTCGCTTTGGATGCGAGCTGGTCCGTAACCAGCGCATCGGCGAGCTGCAAAGAGTCGAAGTTGGGATCGGCGGCGGTTATAACCCGGGCGGCGGCCGGCCGACCGTCAATCGAATTGACCCTCAGCCGGTTATGCCGGTCCTCGAGGGCTTTGACTACGAGATGTGGCTCGGCCCTGCCCCCTGGGCCCCGTACACTGAGAAACGCTGCCATTGGAACTTCCGCTGGATTCTGGATTACTCCGGCGGCCAGGTCACCGACTGGGGCACCCACCACATCGGCATCGCACATTGGGGCATGGGCTGTGACCAGACCGGGCCGGCCGAAGTTGTCGGCAGCGGTGTATTCAGCAACGACGGACTGTGGAACACCACCGTTGACTACGATTTTAGATGCACGTATGACAACGGCGTGACAATGTACGTCGGAAGTAACAATCATTATCCTCAGGGCGTCCGGTTCATAGGGGACAAGGGCTGGGTCCATGTGACACGTCGTGGTCTAAAAACAAATCCAAAAGATTTAGTCAAAGAAAAAATTGGGCCCGAGGAAATACACCTGTCCCGACCGTCAGGCGACCACCGTCAGGGTCATCGTCGCGACTTCCTGGATTGCGTCAAGACTCGTGCCCAAACGATTGCGCCAATCGAGGTGGGCCATCGGTCTGCTACAGTTGCACACCTGGGAAACATCGCAATGCTCCTCGGCCGAAAGATTCGGTGGAATCCGAAACGCGAACGGATTATCAATGACCCCACGGCCGGTCGCATGCTCAGCCGCGCAATGCGCTCGCCCTGGCATTTATAGACTTGGATTTTCAAGACAAATTTGGTATATTAGTGAAATTAAATCTTGGCGGCAAAGCTAAGCTGGCTTAAATGCGAATATCAGATTAGGAGCAGTATCATGCGTAGAAATTTGTGCTGTTTATTCTTTGTTGTTTTGTTGTTGCCTCTGGTCAGTAACAGATCATGCCCGCTTTCGGAGGGCAAGGACAAGCCGATTACCCTTGACACGGACCCTAATCTTGCCGGCTGGTGGAAGTTTGATGAGGTTTCCGGTAAGACCGCTGCAGATTCTTCGAGGCATCGCCGTAAGGGTGCGCTCAAGGGCGGCTTGTCGTTTGAGAAAGATTCGGTCTCAGGCCGAATAAGTAAAGCGCTCAAGCTCGACGGCGGTGATGATTACATAGAGATAACCAAGTATAAGGGCGTTACCAGCACGCGGCCTCGAACCGTGGCGGCCTGGGTCAAAACGAAGACCTCCAAAGGGGAAATTATGTCCTGGGGCGCCGATGATTACGGTAAGATGTGGATATTCTGTTTCATCAAGGGGCGTAACCGTATAGGCGTGACGCCCGACGGCGGGTATCTCTACATTAACGATGCGACCGACGACGATAAGTGGCATCATGTCGCAGCGGTGGTGGAAGATGCCGAGCTGCCGAATCTCCATGATGATGTCACGCTCTATAAGGACGGCGAGCTCGCGGAAATCCACGACATCGGCCTTTTGGACCTCTGGCCGATCGAGACCGGCAGCGATCTGGATGTCAGGATAGGCAGGGGATTCAAGGGCCTAATCGACGATGTCCGTATCTACGACCGTGCTCTGTCGGAAGATGAGATAAAGACCCTGTTTATGTTGCAGAGTAATCGCCCATTACCCAAATCCTGATGATAATATCGAAGATTACGAAAGGAGATGAACGATGAACAATGAACGAGTGACTCGGCGCCGGTTCATGCGTGATAGCGCGATGGCCGCAGCGGGTGTGGCTGTGGGTCTCGGCGCCGTTGGCCGAAGCGTCAGGGCCGCCGGTGCGTCAGTCGATACATCCAGAATCCTTAATTACAACCCGGACATGGAGTACCGCCGGCTGGGCAAGACCAATCTGATGGTCTCGGCCGTGTGCCTGGGAGGGCACTCCAAGAGCGACGACAGGGAACGCTACGAGATCGTCAGCCGCAGCATCGATGCGGGCATGAATTACATCGACGCCTGCACCCGCAACGAGGTGATCAGAGACTCCAAGGCCCTCAGGGGGCGACGCGACAAGGTGTACCTGGCCCTGTCCCATTGCGGGCACGAGGTGCGCGGGAAGGATTACCGCACCGCCAGGAAGCTGTTAGAAGTGCTCGATGGCCTGCTGAAAGAGTCCAATCAGGAATACACGGATTTGTGGCGTATCACCTGTTACGAACCGGGCGGCAGACACACGTTCAACACATCCTGCGAGGTTGTCGCGGCGCTTGAGAAGGCCAAGAAGCAGGGTAAAGCTCGTTTCATCGGGTTCTCATCCCACGACCGCCGCTGGATAAAATTCATGGTCGAATACTTCCCGCAGATCGATGTTGTTTGTTTTCCTTTCACGACCATGAGCAAGGCCGCTCCAAAAGACAGTCTGTTCCCGGCCCTGAAGAAATGTGACGTGGGGGTTTTCGGCATTAAGCCTTTTGCCAAGGCTTCGCTGTTTAGAGGCAACCGCCAGGAAGACAACCGCCGTGCGCGTCTGGCCATCCGGTACATCCTGCACAGCAATACTGTAATACCCATTCCCGGCCTGAACAGCATTGGCGAGGTCGATAACGCGGTCAAGGCGGTCAAGGAAAGGCGCGAGCTCGACGTTAAAGAAAGGGCCGAGCTGGAAAGTGCTGCCAACGAGATGTGGGCCCAATTGCCGCCCCATTATCAGTGGCTCAGGGACTGGGAATACGTCTAATCACCCGGCACCAAAAAACGACCGAGGCCGGCCCTGCGGCTCGACTGAGTTCGCCGAAGTCGTATGTGTTTAGCCAAGGAAAAACCATCCCCAAAGCCTTCGGCTTTGAGGCTGCCACCCAATAAAATTAATAAAGAATGTGTGGCAGCCTCAAGCGCAGGACTCCAGCAAAGCGGAGTCCAAGCTTGGGGATGGCCATTTAAGCCACACATGGTTAAACACGTACCCGAAGTCCTTC
>JAUXAL010000020.1 GCA_030619925.1 Phycisphaerae bacterium
GCGTTGGGCAGGAGCATAACTGTTGGCACTCTGGGCGATGCCGCCAATACCATCGTTTACGTCGCTGAAGTTCTCACTAAAGTAAACTTTGTGCCCATTGGTTGGGGGTGCAAATTCTCCCGGCTTCCAGCTAAGGACCACGTCTCGTGGCACATCTGTTGCCTCATCAGCCGGGCTTGGCCTGCGGGCCTTCACCGGCGGGCCACCTTTCCACTCAAACAGCTCCACTATGTCCTCTGCTGTCAAGGCCCGGTCGTAAACGCGGGCCTCGTCCAGGCTGCCGACAAAGGTTTCACTGTTTTGAGAGTCAACGCAACCAATCGACACAACGGTGGCATCAGCGGTATCTCTAAAAGTAATATTCCCAGTTTCAACTTCCTCGGCATTGACATACTGCACTGCGGCGCCGTTGTCCCAGGTCACTGCCACATGAATCCACTCATTCGGATAGGAGGCGATGAGCCCATTATTCCACGCGACAGCCGTATCTCCGTTTCGAAACAAGAGATCGCCGGCTGGGTTGGTCTGCCAGAACCACTTGACATTCGTCCTGGGAGTCCAGCCCCGACGCTTACCGATGATGCCCTGCTGTGAGATGCTATGTCCCTGGCCCTCCCAGTTTATCCAGGCCGCCAGGGTCATGGCATTGTTGGCGGCCGTGGGATCGAGGGGCCCAATCACGACTCTTTCACCCGCCGTGTCGAGACGCACGGCCGTGCCAATAACACCGGGCACCCACTCCACATCGCCATTGAAGGTGCCGTTATTGCCGTTGCCGGTAGCATCGGCGGCCGTGGTACCAGAGGCCTCGTCAAACGGCCAGTAGCCAACCAGGCCTGCGGTAATATCCGCTTTCGTCACGCCCACAGCCTGGCCAAGTACCACAACAAAAGACATTAAAAGAATCAATTTCTTAGACATAATAATCCTCCTTCAAAAAAAGTTAAGATAATTAGGTTTTAGCCACGCACCAAAACACTCGTTGTCTTCAACAAGCACAGAAAACAGAAAACAGAATGTAGGGTACACGATAGTTTTTAATTCTGACTTCTGTCTTCTTGTTTTGTGCCTGCCCAGGATAATTTTTTACGACTTGATTCTACCTCCTTCGTTGGGTTCGGGTCCCATTTTGCAATAAGTCGCAAAATGGGAGCCCTCCCAAACGCTCTTTATCGCGTTTGGGGTCCCACTCAAAAGCCCGATATGGACGGGTAACTTAAACGTGAAAATCCCAAACAAGCTATAGAAATTTCGCCTGCTGGAAGATCGAAAACCCACAAATTCCAACAATCTTGTTTATACCAGATTAGCCACTTTCCCGTCAAGGAAAATCCCTGGACAGATTGGCAATTATGCGTGCCTTTTCGACAAGATTGTGCAAAAACGCGGAACTTGTTTACCTGTGCTCGTACGCTCACTATCCAGGAACCACAAATCACGAGCCACAGGTCACCAGTTCATAGGTTGAACTACCAACAGGAGACTCTGTGTTAAGGCCGGGAATGCCCAAAAAAACTCGAAAGGTTGACGACAAAACTTGTCTATTAATTTTCGTTCAAAAAGCGTGCATTTTTACGAATTTTTGTGAATTTTTTGAAATTCTTACGAAATTTTGCTCGTTTTTGTCAATTTTTGAAACTGCCGCCGAAACAGTCTAAGCCCTGTAGTGAGAAGAACTTATAAGGATTTCCCCCGGAATTCCTAAAAGCTAAATGTCGAAATGCCGGTGCAGGTCCGACCCCTGCGGGCCCTTTTTCGCCGCTGGGTTCTCGATAGGATTTTAGGAACCACAAATCGGCTAATTTGTGATTTTTTTCTTGACCCATCTCCCAAAATACCATATCATAATACAAAGTAAGCAGCGGATGACGAATAAGATTATGGGTGGTCCCGTATCTTCCTTGGGGTTTTATCGTTGGTTTGCAAAGGTACGGGTAAATGGAGAAGGTTTATAAGCCTTCTCTCATGGTAGTTAAGTCGTAAAGACGCTTTCAGCGCCTGTTGTAAAGCGAGAGCGAAAACTCGATTCTGGACCATTGATGTGGCGCTGAAAAGTGAATTTAGCGTGAAACGAAATCTGCTTGAAAAAGCGTTCGCTTACCTACGAGGGAGTATTGGGATTGAGCATAAGATCAGCCAATTGCGAGAAAAAAATAAATTTCTTAATGCCAAAAATGCCACGGTTACAGGAAATTTTGGCTACAAGTAGCTGATTCTGCGCTCTGGCGAAAAGGATTTCGTAACTCACAGCCATTTCTTTAGGGCTTTCCTGCCGTAAAACCCGCAATCTACCCTTTTGAGCGATATTTTGTAACTCGATGAAAACTGCAAGAGAAAGGTAGGAATTATGAATATTCTGATGCAGATAGGGCCATCCACCGTGGTCGGTGCGCTTGTTATTGGCCTTTTTTTGGGGGGGTGTCTGGTTGCCATGATTAACCAGATGATTTCCAGAGCAAAGGCCAAAACCTTCGAGCAGGAGATGCAGCGGCAGAGGGAAGGCGCCAAAAGAGAAGCGGATAACATAATTAAATCCGCTCAGATTGATGCCGCTGCGGAGGCCATCAAGAAAAGAGAGCAATTCACATCTGAGGCTAATAAAATCCGTGCCGAGCAACATGAAACCGAAATGAGATTAACCAAACGCGAGGATGCTATTGACCGCCAGGTCGAGCTGCTCCAGCAGCGGGAAAAAGGATTAAAACAGAAGGAACAAGAGGTCGACAGGAGATTACACAATATTGGCCTCAGGGAAAAGCAGCTTTCTGTTTTGATGGCACAGCAGAAGAATCAACTGCTCAAAATCACCGCAATGGACATTAATGAGGCCAAGGAACTGCTCTTAAAGCGGCTCGAAGACGAGTGTGAGCACGAGATGTCAGCTTTGATTCAACGTAAGGTTGAAGAAAGCACCGAAACTGCTGACGAAAAAAGCCGGGAGGTAATCAGTGCCGCCATTCAGCGTTACGCCGCTGAGCAGACCTGTGAAGTAACTGTCTCAACCGTCGATATCCCGAATGACGATATGAAAGGCCGAATTATTGGTAGAGAAGGACGCAATATTCGCGCGTTTGAAAAAGCTACCGGCGTAGATGTCATCGTCGATGACACTCCTGGAATGATCGTTGTCAGCGGCTTCAGTCCCGTCAGGCGTGAGGTTGCTCGTCTTTCGATGGAACGGCTCATACAGGACGGACGAATACATCCGTCTCGAATCGAGGAGCTTGTCGCTCAGACCAAAAAGGACGTCAACCATAAGCTCTTACAGCTTGGTAGAGACGCCGCCGTCGAGACCAACATAAGAGGACTGAGCAACAAAATACTCAGTTTGATTGGTGCTTTGAGTTATAGAACAAGTTATGGCCAGAACGTGCTTCGCCACAGCGTTGAAGTTGCTTTTCTATCTCAGGTTATGGCTGATGAGCTTGGGCTGGACGGCTCGGTGGCAAGGCGTGCGGGACTGTTGCACGACATCGGCAAGGCCATTGACCACGACGTTGAAGGCAACCACCCCACTATAGGCGCAAATTATCTCAAACGCTTCAACGAATCGTCTGTTGTGCTAAATGCCGTTGCGGGACATCACGGCGATATCCTTGCGGATAACCCTTATACTCCGCTGGTTGCTGCCGCCGATGCAATCAGCGCTTCGCGCCCCGGCGCCAGAAGAGAAACGCTCGAAAGATATATTAAACGACTGGAAAAGCTTGAGGAAATCGCCGGCAGCTTTAAGGGGGTTGAAAACGCATACGCAATTCAGGCCGGACGAGAAATCCGGGTGATTGTAAGCGCCGATGACGTGGATGATGAAGCGGCGATGAAAATTGCGCGTGAGATTGCCATCAAGGTCGAAGACGAAATGACCTATCCCGGCGAAATCCAGGTAACACTGCTGCGCGAGGTCCGCTGCGTCGAATATGCCAGGTAGAGAATCGTGAATAGTAACTTCGATACTCGATGCTCGATACTCGATACTCGCGAAAAATGGTAAGTAGTTAATCAACCAATTAACCAATTGCGAGATACGAAACTGATAAGTCCGCTTTTGACAACTGAAAATCTCTATCTGAAATACGAGCGATAAATTATGAAGCTGAATGTTCTTTGTATTGGTGACATAGTGGGTCGGCCCGGCAGACGTATTGTTGCCGATAAGCTAAAGCCATTGGTCAAAAAGCTGGGTATTGATTGCGTAATAGCCAACGCTGAAAACGCCGCCGGCGGCTCCGGCCTGACACCACAAATCCATGACAAGTTACTGCGGTACGGGGTAAACCTGGTTACATTAGGTGACCACACTTACCGCAAAAGAGATATAATCGCGACGCTGGAAACAGCCGAGAATATTGTCCGGCCTGCGAATTTATCGGAGCGTGCGGCCGGCAAAGGTTTTGCAGTTTATAAAACCGGTAAAGGACTGACCGTAGCGGCCGTAGGTTTGATAGGTCGTCTTTTTATGAAGCCGGCCGACTGCCCCTATAATGCTGTTGATAAAATCCTGACGCAAGTCGAGCAGGAGGCCGACATCATAATCGTTGACTTCCACGCCGAAGCCACCAGTGAAAAAATCGCGATGGGCTATCATCTTGACGGCAGGGTCAGCTTGTGCTTCGGCACTCACACCCACGTTGTAACCGCTGATGAAAGAATCCTGCCCAAAGGTACCGCATATATCACTGATATCGGTATGACCGGGGCGCACGATTCGGTCCTCGGGCGAGGGATCGAGAGCGTCTTAAAGTCGTTTAGAACACAGATGCCGTTCCCGTTTGAAATAGCGACCGATGATGTGAAAATGAATGCAATTTTAGTTGCCATTGACGGGGCCACGAAAAAGGCTGAGCGTATCGAGCGAATTAGAATCGATGCAGAGAGCCGAGATTCGACAAGATACGACACCGATGACGGCAAGCCGGAATATTTGAACAATAACTTCTAATCATCGCTCAGCCCATCCTTGATGGGCTGGCCCGCCACACGTATGGCGGGCTGGAGGATGACCAAAAATGCGTAGTTTAAGCGAAGCTTTTGGTCTGTCAGGGCCTCTCTATCAAAGTGGTAAATTAACGATACCGCTACCTGTATTGCTTGCCATCGGATTGATGGTGCTCGTGAGTGCGTCGGCTTCGTATGCTGAGCCAGATTTTACCTGGGACCGCGCTGCCTACTGGGACGTGCGATATCCAACATGCTTTACTCATGGCCGGTCCCTGCGAGACGCCTTCGAGTACGCCGGATACAAAGTCCTCGACGCGGACCAGCTCAAGACGTGGATGGACGCTCGCATCACCGACGGCACGCCAAGTGTGGTTGTGTTCTGCCAGGACATCGCCCCGGACACGGTCGTGGAGTCGGCCTCGTCGGCTTGCACGCTTCGACGATATCTTGATGCAGGTGGCAAGATTGTGTGGTACGCGGATATTCCCATGTTCTACCAGGGACACTCGGATGGTACCCGGACCGATTGGGGGCATGATGGGTCGATCGACATATTGGGATTCAATGCCGCCGGCGCACCGTGGGACAGCGAGGATGAGGTGGCTTTCACCGCTGACGGACGCAATTGGGGGCTGACTGAAACATGGCGGTCGAAACGGCCGACGTCCCGTAGTGGTCTTCGTGTTCTGGCTAAAGATGCCAGCGGATATGCCGCGGCGTGGGTGAAGCACTATGTGCCGGACGACACCTACAGGGGATTCGTCAGACTGTTCGACCGCTCCGGCGAGCCCAGCTTCAACGACGTTCGACGTGTGGCAGAATACCCTCATGTGCCTGAGCCGATTGTCTTCGATAACCAGGCAGAAAGCGAAGACGACATCATAGGCGTATTTTACTACCCGTGGTACCGCAATCCTGCCGTCAGCGGCTACTGGAAACACTGGAAGAGCGGCGGCTACTCACCGCCGGCGACATGGGCCGCGTATTACTTGCCCAGCTATCCGGATTCCACATGGAACCCAAGCGTCCAATTGTACGACTGTTCAGATACAGAGCTCTTGCGATGGCAAGACCGCGCCATGGCCCGCGCAGGCATTGATATCGCTATCGCAAGCTGGTGGGGAATTGGCGGCTACGAAGACGTTGCATTCGCCAAAGCAATCAGGACGTGTAAGAGCGTCCAATGGTGCATTTATTATGAGCCGGAGGGGTATGGTGACCCTTCTCCGCAGAAAATCTACAATGATATCAAGTACGTTATTGATAAGTATGGTCCAACACGCAACTATGCTAAAATTGACGGAAAATGGCTTGTATTTGTTTATGTGGCACGTGGTGAAGAGGCGGCCAACCGGTGGCATAATGCAAAAGCCATGTTAGCCTCTGATGGATACGATGTTTACTTGAACGGAGATAAAGCGGCTGCACCGGACCCATGGGATTCAGTTCATTCCTACCGCCCTGTCGTCTATCAGGGCTTGACCGATACACTTCCTAACGTGGATGATTCCGCGTGGATAGCTCCGGGCTTTTGGAAGGTTCCGGAAGAAGGGCCTCGTCTGGAGCACTCGTTGAGCGAGTTCACATCGGCTTGGAATAATATCGTGGCAAATAGAGAGAGTTACCGGTTCATTCTTATCGAGACCTGGAATGAGTGGCATGAAGGCACGCAGATTGAGCCAGGCCAGGAAATTGTTCCCGATCCGAGCGGCTACTACCCGGCCGGATACGATTATGGGTACGATTTTATTGATGTGATTGGGCCTGCTGCGGTGAACGAGCTTCGCTGGGAATCCTCTGGTCATCGCCCTATTGTCCCTGTTCGTTTGGAGGCCGAAGAAATGGTCTGGGAAGAACGTGCATTAGCAGAAAGCCCTTCTGAATGCAGGATTCCTGAAGAAGGTATCCGGATTGGTTCATCAATTTTTGTTCCATGTTCAAATGAGTTGATATTCATTATCCGGGCAAAGGCTGTCTTAAATCAGGCTGGGAGATTACTTGTTTGGCCAGAGTTGGTGCTTTATTTAGATGATGTGGTAGTTAGTCAACAGGAGATTCGGTCTTTAGATTATCAGGATTACTCTACTGTTGTGTCTCTTGACAAAGGCATCCATAAGGTGGAAGTAGGGTTTGATGAGCCATCAGGTTCTTACTGGGACCTTGTAGTGGATTTTGTTGATGTGAATGCAGCTCCCTGCATACCCACTGTGACTGAGGAAGGATTTGAAACCGGCGATTTCAGCGTACTTGATTGGACATTTTCTGATGATGAAAGCTGGACTGTTACTTCAAACCAGAAGATTTCTGGTGCTCATAGTGCTCAAGCCGGTTCAATTGATGACAGCGAAAGTTCCACTTTAAGAGTGAGATTTGATTGTGTTTCTGGAAATATAAGCTTCTATTGCAAAGTTTCTTCTGAATCACGCTGCGACTACTTAAGGTTCTACATCGATGGAGTGAAACAGGACCAATGGTCAGGTGAGCAGGATTGGGCTCAAGTGTCTTTTCCTGTGACAGCAGGCACAAGAACTTTTGAATGGACTTATTCAAAGGACGACTCTTATTCCGGGGGTTCTGATACTGCCTGGATTGACGAGATAGTATTTCCTGTCGAATGAAACAGCATACGCCCATAGAATGCGGTTACTGATATTATCTGCACTTGCCGAGAACCGGCTGGACGGTGTTTCCAATTGATTATTGTTTTAACATGCAACAGGAATTGCCACGCTGCACTCGCGATGTCGGAAAAGGGTCATCGAAAGAATTGGTTGTGTGCTTTTTCGCGGGCTATCGTTGTTATTGGGCCGTGGCCGGGATAAACTTTGGTTTCGTCAGGCAGGGTAAAAAGTTTTTCCTTTATGCTGTTTAATAATTGTGACTTGCTGCCATTCGGAAAGTCCGTTCGCCCAATCGAGTCGGCAAACAGTGTATCGTTCGTAAAAACAATCCCTTCATCCTTTGAATACAGGCAGATACCGCCCGGCGTATGACCGGGGGTGTGAAGTACCTGCAGCTTTATGCTGACCTGCTCGATTATATCGCCGGCTTCGATAAATAAATCAGCAGGACCAGCGCTGAACGGTACACCTGCGAGAGCCGATAGATTGTGTTCTGCTTCTGTGAGCATTTTGGCGTCGACTTTATGGATATAAACCTTTATATCGGCGAACTCGGCTCGCAACGCAGCTACGCCTGCAATGTGGTCTATGTGGCCGTGAGTAAGGACCACCGCAGCAGGATTCAATTTATGTTCCTTTAGAAAGTTGATTAGCCGGTCGGCCCCAAGGCCTGCGTCAACAATCAGACAGTCCTTGGCTGTAGCGCTTTCGCGCAGGATATAGCAGTTGGTTTCATACGCACCCAAAATCAAACGGTCAATTTTCATTTCACTGCTCCTTTAAAGAGCGGTTAAGCTAACAAAAATAGTATTAGGAGTCAACAGTCTTTGAACATTGTACTTTGGACTTGACCGGCAGGGGTAAGTTTGTTAGTCTGTCCGCGCTGTAATGAATGGCGGGTAGCGTATGCGTTATAGATTCCTGCCTCGCAGGAATGACAATGTACGGGCGGTTCGCGAACCGCCCCTACGCGGTACGCTCAATGCTAACGCTATATTATTATGGAGAAGCTTATCGCATGAAAGCTTTTAGACGAGTATTCAAATATATCTGGCCGCAATGGCCATACATTATTGTTGTCGTCGTCAGCGCAATAATCGTCGCCATTCTTTTGTCACTAAGTTTTATGACGGTTATACCGCTGCTGAAAGTGATGATGGGCGAGGAAGGTCTGGGTGGATGGGCGGATAGAAAAATTAGCGCACATCGGTACGGCGTAATCTTCTACGTGCCGGAAAGAACGGATTTCGCTGAATCTGATATTGCCCACTATCTTCTCGTAACGGGTGTTAAGAAGAACAGCCCCGCACAAAAAGCCGGACTGCAAAAACTCGACAGAATTATTGGAGTTGACAGCCTTTTAGTCAAAGAAGACAGGGAAAAAGTGCCTTCTGCCGAACTGCTTGAAACACTTGCAACCGCATCGGAAAAGAGCGAACTTACCATTCAAGTACAGCCCGACGGAAAAGCTGTTGGTGATATTGAAACACTGACACTTAATACAGGCCCAAAGCCTTTTTACCTGCGTCATTTAGAAAAGTGGACGAGCTTTCTCCCAAGACAGCAAGACAGAAAAAATAAAGCAAAAGCGGTAACCTTTATTATACTGGCGATAGGGGTCGTTACGGTAATTCGATGTTTGGCAAGGTTTTGTCAGGAATACGTGGCCCAAAAAATCGTGCAGGTGGGAATAAATCATTTGAGGGAGGATGCCTTTGGCCATGCTATGGAGACACCTATCAGGCATTTCGCAGATGAACGGCCGAGTGATACTGTCAGCAGAATTATCCGCGATACCAGCGTGATTGGCCAGGCTGTTAGAATAATGCTTGGAAAAGCTGTGCGGGAGCCGCTGAACACTCTTTTTCTGCTGGGATTAGCGATGTGGCTAAACGGGCAGCTAACACTGATTTTCTTGTGTGGTGCACCATTTGTGTTGGCATTGGTGGCTGTTTTCGGGAAAAAAATGAAACAGGCTACAAGGAAGTCACTGATGGCTGGGTCACAAATGCTGGCAAAGCTCCAGGAGACAATGGCAGGGCTTAAAGTTGTCAAGGTCTATAATCGCCATAGCTATGAACGAGACAATTTTAGGATGATAAATAAGAGATTGTTAAAGCAGTTGCTGAGAATCTCGAAAGTTGAAGCCGCTACCGCCCCGATAATGGAAATATTTGGAATGATTGCAGGTTTGGCTGCTTTGATAATCGGAGCGCAGTGGGTCACTCGGGGTCAGATGGACGGTAGTGAGTTTTTGGGATTGTTGCTTCTGCTGGGCGCTGCCGCTGAGTCGGTGCGAAAGACCAGTGGCGTCTGGAATAAGGTACAGGAGGCAAATGCCGCCGCGGAAAGAGTATTTGCTGTCATAGATACGCCGTCTGAGTTCGAAAAGCCCGAAGCGATTGCTCTGCCGCCATTGAAAGAGAAAATAGAATTCAGAGACGTTGTATTTACCTATCCCGGCGCGAACAAGCCGATGTTAAAGGGAGTCAATCTTTCAGTCCCGGCGGGGCATAATGTCGCCATTGTGGGACCTAACGGCTCAGGTAAGACGACACTGGCAAATTTGATACCGAGGTTTTATGACCCCAATAATGGCCAAATCCTGATAGACGGCAAAGACATTCGCGATGCAACGCTGTTTAGTTTGCGAAACCAGATTGGAATGGTTACGCAGAATATGGTGACATTCAATGATACTATAGCGGCAAATATCGCGTATGGCAAGGCCGGCGCTACCAGAGAAGAGGTAATTGCCGCGGCCAGGCGTTCGTTTGCCCACGAATTTATTGACCTGCTGCCTGATGGCTATGACACAATTATAGGCGAGCAGGGTGCCGGCCTGAGCGGCGGCCAATTACAGAGAATTGTCATAGCCAGGGCGATTTTGAAGAACCCCCCAATCCTGATTTTCGATGAGGCAACAAGTCAGGTCGATGCCGACAGCGAAGCCAAAATTCACAATGCCATCGAGGAAATTATGCAGGATAGAACCAGTTTTATAATCGCCCACAGATTCAGCACTGTTATTACCGCAGATGTGATAGTGGTAATGGATGATGGGCAAATTGTGGCTCAAGGCCAACACGATGAGCTGGCGCAGAACTGCCCATTGTACCAAAGCTTATACCAAGTACAACTGGTGAAAACATAGTATGGAAACGTCAATAACGAATTAAAGCCCTCTCCCGGAAGGACGAACCACGAGATGCGCCGCCGTCACTCGGATTTGCCTGGCCCGAGAATTTCTGTATAGTCGTATCTAAAATTCGTACTTTGATTTACGGTAGATTGCCCATCTTGCCGATTAATTTAGGTAATACTTGCTAAAAGCGTGAAGCTAAGCCTTTTGAATTGCAGGTTATGGTTTTTCGCCTTTAGCTTTTGGTATAGAAATATCCTTTGATGTTTCGGAGTTGAAGCTATGCCTGAACTTTTACGGCAACAAAAAGCGCATGAGCTTTTCAAGAGGTACGACGGCAATCCAATAATGACGCCGGAGAATTGGCCTTATCCGACAAATGCAGTCTTTAATCCTGCGGCGGCTAAGTTAAATTCAGAAGTGCTGCTGTTGGTTCGCGTTGAGGATATGCGTGGCTTTTCGCATTTTACTGTTGCCCGCAGTGCCGATGGGTTCACGAACTGGGAAATTGAGCCTGCGCCAACCCTCGAGGCTAACCAAAGCTCTCGAGAGGAAAAGTGGGGGCTGGAAGACCCTCGCATTGTTTGGCTCGAGGAGCAAAAGCAATTCGCCATTACGTATATTTCTTTCAGTGAGGGCGGCCCCGTAGTTTCGCTGGCGATTACCAAAAATTTCAAGACTTTTGCCCGCCTCGGGTCTCTTTTGCCGCCGGAGGACAAAGATGCCTGCCTGCTTCCCCGCAGATTTGGGGGGCGATTTGCACTGATTCACCGCCCCATCGTTCGAGGAGAGGCTCATATGTGGATCAGTTTCTCACCTGATCTGAAGCACTGGGGCGACCATAGGCCGTTGATTAGAACGAGACAGGCCTATTGGGACTGTTCTAGAGTTGGGCTGGCTTGTCAGCCTATAGAAACACCGCAGGGCTGGATGTTATTCTACCACGGTGTCCGCAGTACAACTGCGGGAGCAATATACCGCGTCGGAATGGCCCTTTTGGATACGGAAGAGCCGTGGAGGGTCTTGCGCCGAGGGGATGAATGGGTCCTGGGACCGCGGGCACTATACGAACGTATCGGTGATGTCAGCGATGTCGTATTCCCTACCGGTGCTGTTGTTCACAAAGAAACCGATCGGCTTAGTCTCTATTATGGTGCTGCCGACTGTACCGTCGCTGTCGCAACGGCTAAATTAAGTGACTGTATTGACTATATTATGTCCTGTCCGCAAGTATAAGGAGTAAACTGCCGGCAAGTTCAGCACCACGACTCTAACTCTTCGGCCTGACGATAAAGAAGTTTATTGGGCCGAAGAACGTTAGTCACTCATCTAACGGCCACTACATGTGTTGGTGTTGTAGGTGGGGGCGTGTGCAAGCTTTCTATCTCAAACGGCTGGCCCGGACCGCAACCGGCAATACAACACAGAATCACTGCGACTACAATCAGCATTAGCATCGTTTTCATAATTTCTCTTTCCAAAAAGGCTCAGCGTTTTTTCCTTGAAAGGGCCACAGCTAAGCCGAACAGCACAAGCACGGGCGAGTCGGGAATCGTAGGCAAACCACCCTGTCCCTGTTATTACTCGTGCCTGTCCGCTTCAGCACAGGGGTGTTCCTCAACATCGCCGTGGCACTGTGCTATCTGTTCGGGCGTACATTCAGCCGGCTTTGCTTCCAGGCTCTCTGGCATTTGGCACTTTTGGCAGTCGTTTTCCTTATTGCACATAAGAACTTCTTAAAGCCATAAATACTTTTAGTCATTTTACCAGAGGATTCCGAGAAGACAAATTCTATATTTCTTCCTTTGGTAAAAAGAGGCCGGTTACTTATGCGCGTACGACAGTTTGTCATTCCTTCGCGGTGCTCGAGGACAAGTCTGAGCCCTCTATACTTCGCTCAGGATGGCAAGAAAATAAGCCCCGGAGCATGTCCTGAGCTTGTCGAAGGAATGACGACGTTGAGATAGTCTCTTAATATGTACTATGCCATCTGCGTTGCTCCCCAGCTTAACACGGGCAGCACTCTTGCAGTTGCCTGTTTTAACAGCCATAGGGACAAAAAAAGCCAGATTCTAATGATAACAGAATCTGGCTTCGGAGGAGGGTGATGAAAAGCTAATAATGGCTTCCCCGAAATTTTGCTTATCTGATTCTAATTGTCCTTAATAATTAATCGAGCAAATACCAAAAATTTCTTTAAGCAAAAAGAGGAAAATTGAAAAAAAACTACATTTTTATTACTATAGAGTCAAGGCTTTTATCGTGAAAATCTTAAGTTTTTTTTGAAAACAGCCGGATTTAGCTTCCAAACCTGATTACTTTACGCTTGATAAATCAATTTTGTTCTCATATTTTAACAGATAGGCTGTTATTTCTTAGTACTGTTTTCCGGAAGGATAGGTTATGGATACCCAAATTACGATTGCAGAGTTGCTGGCAGCCAAGCGTCAGCATCGCAAAATTGCCGCGGTCAGTTGCTACGATTATAGCACAGCCAGGCTCATTTCTCAGACCGATGTTCAGATGATACTGGTTGGCGACTCGGCTGCCCAGGTTGTGCTTGGGTTCGGTTCAACTCTGCCGGCAACAATGGATTTTATGGTTGCGATAACCGCTGCGGTTCGGCGGGGGGCACCGAATGTGTTTTTGGTTGCTGATATGCCGTTTCTATCCTATCAGGTTGGAAAAGTCGAGGCGGTGAAAAACGCCGGCCGATTCGTTGCTGAAGCAGGGGCACAAATGGTAAAAATCGAGGCGACCGGTGTGCATCTGGACGTAATTAAAGCGGTTAGCGATGCTGGTATGGCTGTTATGGCTCATATCGGCATAAGGCCGCAGAGTATCAGTAAGATTGGACGATTCAAGGCCGAGGCCACTACAGCGGAGATGGCTGCCGAACTGGTAAGTCTTGCTGAGCAAATGGTTAATTGTGGTGCCGGCTCGCTGCTGATTGAAGGGACCGCTGCGGGGGTGGCCGAGATCATCACAAAGCGCTGCGAGGTGCCGGTGATTGGCTGTGGTTCCGGGCCCCACTGTGATGGACAGATACTGATTGCGCCTGATATTTTGGGGCTGACACAAGGGCCAAGTCCAAAGTTTGCGAAGAGTTACGGCAATCTGGCTGACGGCGCAGTTGAGGCATTCAGCGCCTACAGCAAAGAAGTACAGAGCGGCCGGTTCCCCGACAGCGGACATAGTTACCATATGAAGTCCGGGGAGCTTGAGAGGTTACAGCAATTGTTAAAAGGTAAACTTTAGGGACAGACATTTTAGAGTGTATGTATTGTGCAGCCGGATACCCGATGAAAACTATGCCTTGGCAATAAAGCAGGATTACTTCCTGCCATGTTCCGGGATTGGCAGGCCGAGTTCAGTGAGGACCTTTTGCATATCCTCCCAGACCCGTTTGCGGTTTTCCTGTGAGTAATTTCGCAATAGATAAGCAGTGTGATATGTCGCCATAAGCTTTATAGGGGGTCTGCCGAGGCCGGCGTAGTACTCGTGGAACTGGCCGCGCAATTGGCCTATCGACTTGGTGGTGTTTAACAGCGTCCTGGCCGCGTGAGCACCGAGAGCTACAATAATCTCAGGATTTATTATCTCAATCTGTCTCTGAAGGTAAGGCAGGCAGCTTATTATCTCATCGGCGCGGGGGTCGCGATTCTCCGGCGGACGACACTTCAAGATATTGCCTATAAAGACATCGTTTCTTTTGAGCCCCATTGCCGTGATTACCTTATCCAACAGTTGGCCGGCTCTTCCGACAAAAGGTCGGCCTTGCGCATCTTCATCAGCCCCGGGTCCTTCACCGACAAACATTATGCGGGCGTTGGGGTTGCCCTCGCCGGGGACGGCGTTGGTCCGCAGCGACCCCAGGCCGCATTCGCGGCACCGGCCAACTTCCTCGTTGATTTTTTCGAGCTGCTTTTGCGCCTCGGCGGCGGCCGCACCATCGTCTTGTTCCTGTGGTTCGGGCGGGTTGGTTTTACCCTTGGGAACGAAGCCGGTGAAAAACTGCTCCATTTCAAGGTGCTGGCGAACAACTTTATTGATGTCCACGTCTTTTTCCATCACAGTGAATTGTAATGCTATTCTTGGAGCTATGCAATAGAAAAAACGGTTACTGTAGCAAGACTGTTGACAGTGCGGACATTTTCGCTGGAGCTCTATTTACTCCCTAACCACACGTCGTGGGACAATTACAGCTCCTCAGGTGCATCGGTGCCCTGCGTCTACGCACGAACAGATTCTAATCGGCTCTCATGCGGAATTGCTGTTGAAATCTCGGGATAGAAAGGTATAATAGATGCAACTGTCACAGCCATCCTGCTGGTGAGATGAAACACACAGACCAGCTGCGCCGAATGCGGAGCATCGACCATGAAATCACTTTTTCCTGTCGTCGGAAAGGAACTGAAGCTCTTGCGGCGAGCTATGACCCGAGGAGGACTTAAGGTCCTTGGAAGCGAGCTTCTCCATAGACCAAACAGCATCATGGCGACACTCCGACGCTTCAAGCGGCTGCACAGGGCGGGCAACATCCTCACGGACGGGTCCAAGATCATGCAGTTCGGAGAAGACGGCAATAACACCTGCGTGAAGGTGGTTGTGTATGTTCCACACTGGCCGAGCACAGCCGCAAAGACGCGGATGAGGAGGGCGCTGCGCTCGGACACCGTGTGGCCGGAGCAGGTAACCCTGTCCATCACGGACCGTTGTCCCTACAAATGCCGTCATTGCTCCAACGCAAGAGGGCCGAGCAAACCGATGCCACAGTCGCGACTCGTTGAACTGGTCCGGGAGATTCAAGATATTGGAGGCAGTTGGCTCAACATCGGCGGAGGTGAGCCCGGAGTCGTGTTTGAAAGGGCTCGGGCGGCGGTGGCTGCTGCGGACGGGCGATCCGAGACGTGGCTCAATACAACGGGCTTTGACCTTGATGACGACAAGGCTGGATGCTTGAAGGAGGCGGGCTTGTTCGGTGGCCGTGTTTCCATTCACAGCCACACGGCAGCTGAGCACGATGCTTTCGTGGGGTACCGTGGCGCTTTTAAAATTGCTGCCGAGGCGATACGGACCTTCAGGCGGGCGGATATTTTCCCAGTGCTCTCAGCAGCTATGCCGGAGGAGCGGATAACGTCGGATGGCGTCCACAACATGATGCAACTGGCCAAAGACCTTGGGGCTGGGTTTGTGGAGATCATTCCCATTCGGCCGGCGGGAAGGGCCGTGATCGCATGCAGCCATTCCGAGCTTCGGCGGCACGACGTGAATCGTCGGATGTTCAAAACGTTCAACACCGACCCGCGTTTTGTCGACTACCCTGCAGTGAACTCGCCGGCCTATTTGGAGACAGCCGATCGGTTCGGCTGCGTCGCAGGTTCGGAAAGGCTCTACATCAGCGCTTCCGGTGACGTCCAGCCATGTCCGCTGGTTAACCTATCACTCGGGAGCGTGTTGGACGAAAGCCTCGCGTCTATCTGCCGGCGTATGCGGTCGTTGCTCCAGCGGCCGAGGTGCGACCTGCTGTGCAGCCAGTTGGGACCACTTGTGTCGAAATATGTTGCCGAGGGCGGTCAGGGATGCGCCGTGCTGCCGGTACCGCAGGAGAAGAGCGCAGAGATCCTGGCCGGCCTGCCGCCTTCCCAGACTCCAAACGCGTGGGTGCTCTGAACGAGTGAAAAACCGTTCCATCTCAAGGGTGCTGGCGAACAACTTTATTAATGTCCACGTCCTTTTCCATTGCGACCGATTGTAACGACGTCCCTAAAGTTACGCAATAAAAAAGGCGCTTGCCAAAGCAAGCGCCCTTTCACCCTCTTTCTTGAGCTATAGCTTGGCCTTTCCTATACAAGGCCCTGGTCGAGCATCGCATCAGCGACTTTGACGAAGCCTGCGATGTTTGCACCTACTAAAAGGTTGCCCGTCTGACCATATTCTTCAGCGGCCTCGTAGCATTGTTTGTGAATGGCAATCATGATGTTGTGGAGCCGCTCGTCGACCTCTTCACGTGTCCAGGAAAGACGCAGCGCGTTTTGCGACATCTCCAAACCGGAGGTAGCAACGCCACCGGCGTTTGCTGCTTTGGCGGGGCCGTAAAGTATGTTATTGGCGATGAACTGTTCGATAGCTAATGGTGTGCTCGGCATGTTGGCTGCCTCTGCGACAACACGGCAGCCGTTCTTGAGTAATGCTTTCGCATCGTCGCTGCTAATTTCATTCTGCGTTGCACTCGGGAAGGCGCAGTCGCATTTAATGCCCCAAGGCCGTTTATCCTCAAGATACTCGGCGCCGAATTTCTCGGCATATTCCTGGATGCGCCCGCGTCGTACGTTCTTCAAATCCAGCACAAATGCGAGTTTCTCAGCGTCAATACCGTCCGGGTCATGGATTGTACCGTTGGAGTCGGAAAGGCTGACAACCTTTGCGCCGAGTTGGTTAAGTTTTTCTACGGTGTACTGCGCTGCGTTTCCGGAACCTGAGACGGTACAGACCTTGCCTTCGAAACTCTCGCCGCGCGTCTTTAGCATTTCTTCAGCGAAGTACACGCAGCCGTATCCGGTGGCTTCCGGACGAATGAGTGAACCGCCCCAGTTCAGCCCCTTACCGGTGAAAACGCCGGTAAACTCGTTGCAAAGACGTTTGTACTGGCCGAACATAAAGCCGATTTCACGTCCGCCGACACCGATGTCCCCTGCTGGTACGTCGGTGTTGGGGCCAACATGACGGAAAAGCTCGGTCATAAAACTCTGGCAAAAACGCATAACCTCATTGTCGCTCTTGCCCTTGGGGTCAAAGTCTGACCCGCCCTTACCTCCACCCATTGGCAGGGTAGTAAGGGAATTCTTGAGGACCTGCTCGAATCCGAGGAATTTCAGGATGCTCGCATTGACGGTAGGATGAAATCTCAGGCCGCCTTTGTATGGACCAAGCGCGCTGTTGAACTCGAACCGAAATCCACGGTTGACGTGGATGTTGCCCTTGTCGTCCTGCCATGGCACCCGGAACATAATCTGCCTTTCCGGCTCAACCAGACGCTCGAGAATCTTTGCCTCGACATAGTTGGGGTTTCTATCAAGTACCAGCCCCAAAGAATCCAGAACTTCTTTTACCGCCTGGTGAAATTCGACCTCGCCGGGATTACGCTTGAGAACCTGTTCGTAAACGGCTTGGGTAACAGGATTTGCTGCCATTTGACTAATCTCCACCAAAAATCAAAAATTCTGTTCTCTGCGACTATTATAATAAGTTAAACTAATAACAAAATTACATAATTGCCTTGTAAATGACAAAACAATAAGATAACATACTTGTATAGTTTAATACAAGGTATTAATAGTAATACAATCTATCAGGATAGCTTATAATGCATATAGAAATGCTAAGGATATTCTGCGATTTGGTGGAGTTATTGAGCTTCTCGAAGACCGCCGAGAAACACCTTTTGAGTCAATCGGCGGTTTCACAGCAGCTTGCACAACTGGAACTTGCGCACAAGTGCCAGCTAATCGACCGAAAGAAAAGACCCATTGAGCTTACAAAACAAGGCCAGTCGTTTTACCAGGCCTCCAAAGATATTCTTGACAGATACGAACAGCTAAAGAATGAACTGAGCGCCTTGAAAAAATCTTCTGTGAGCAGAATAAACGTAGCTGCAATTTTCAGTATCGGTATGCACACACTGCCGGACTACGTTAAGAGATTCATGGTCAGCTATCCAAACGTCAATGTCCATATGGAATACTTTAGCGCCGAGAGGATTTATGAATTCGTTTTAGCCGGCGATATCGATATCGGTCTTGTGGCTGTTCCTAAAAGAGACAGAAGATTGGAAGTGTATGACTTTGAGGCTGAGCCGCTGGTTCTGGCCTGCAGCCCGAAACATCCTTTATCGCACGAATCACAGGTTGATATTCATAGATTGCAGTTTGAAAGATTTATCGCCTTCGGGAAAGGTGTCCCTACGCGGGTGTGGATAGACAGTATTTTAGAGCGTTACAATATTGTTGTCCGGCCGGTGATGGAATTCGATAACATTGAAACCGTGAAACGAGCGGTGGAAATAAACTCAGGGATAAGCATACTGCCGCAGACTGGGATCCTTCAGGAAGTCGGCAGCGGCACGATAAAGGCGATTGCCTTTTCGAATGAGAATTTTGTCAGGCCGACCGGAATAATTGTCCGAAAGGGTAAAATTTTGGGCCAGGCTTGCCGATACTTTATTGAGCTGCTGCAGAAAAAAGCTAAATAAAAAATAACAGGTACACAAAAGAAATGGATATATTCTGCGAAAGAGCGAATAAGGTTTTGAGCATTTGGTATTTGAATCTTGACTGTCGTCAGACAAGTTTTGAGATTGTTTCCACCGCAAGGTGTCCTGCGGAGGATTTCGACCCGCCACCGGCGGGCATGGATCGAAACCCAGCGTTGCTGGGTCGAATTTCGGATTTTAATGAGATATGTCAATTAAAGCTGTAATATTTGATTTGGATGGCACAATAACCCAGCCTTACTTTGACTTTGACGCCATTCGTGAAGAGATGGGGTTGGCCGGAGATTCCGGGCCTGTCTTGGAGTCGATGGAGAAAATGACCGCTCAACAGCGCCAGGAGGTCGAGAAAATACTGCACTATCACGAGCAAAAGGCGGTAACAGAATCCAGGCTTAACGCCGGTGCAAAACAAACACTTTCGGCGCTTCGCGCAGCAGGCATTCATATCGGGATATTAACCCGTAACAGGCGAAGCAATGCGATTGCTATCGCCCGCAAGCATAACTTGAAATTCGACGCTATAATTGGCAGGGAGGAAGGGCCGGTCAAACCCGATGCCTTCGGCGTGCTGCAGCTATGTGAGCAATTCGGCGTGCAGCCGGAAGAAACACTGCTGGTAGGCGATTATCTGTTCGATTTACTCTGTGCCAAAGCCGCACGTGCCGTTGCGGTACTGTTGACCAATCACGATCGGCCCGGCGATTTCGCCAAGCATGCAGATTTTTGTATCGAAAACATCAGCCGGGTACTTGAAATTATTGAAAACAAAAAATAGCGTATGGCGTATAGCGGTTACCGTATAGAGAAAAGGGGAGGCAGATTAATGAGTAAAAAGATAATTACCAACGTAGCTATTATCTTGTTATGGACAGTTAGTCCCTGCTGGGCCTGCCGGTGCACAGAAAGCCTGGCCGGCTGCCAGCCTGAAGAGGCAGATGCCAATTCAGTTGAGGCAATCTTAGAACAATTAAGGCAGAAAACCGCAGAGCTTAAATCCTATCAGGGACAGATTGAATACAGATTCATTCAGCCGTTACTCGAATCAGAGGCGCTCAGGAAAGGTGTTTTGTATTATGCAAAGTTTGGCAAACAATCGAAGATGAGGGTAAATTTTGAAACACTTAAGCAGGATGATGAAAAAGAGCAAAAATACATCGAGCACTATATCTTCGACGGCATCTGGCTAACCCATATCAATTATCAAATCAAGACTGTTAGACGTTATCAAGTGGCTGAACCGAACAAACCGGTGGACGCCTTCGATGCGGCCAGTAAGAATTTGCCGATAATCGGCTTTAACAAAATAGATGATTTGAAAAAGCAGTTTGAGGTAAAGCTGGTTGAACAAAAAAAGGACAAGCCGGAAAGTTTTATCCAGCTGCATTTGAAGGTTAAGCCGGATTCGATTTATAAAGACGACTATATCTCCATCGATTTTTGGATTGACAAGGAATTGGGACTGCCGGCGAAAGAGGTTGCCGTCTCGACCGAAGAAGATATTTACGAGATAAAATTTCTCAAGCCAAAGCTCAATAAGAAAATAAATAAGGAGGTGTTTGAGTATAAAATTCCCAAAGGTTTCGGTGAGCCGGAAATAATTCCGCTGAAAAAACAAGGCAAATGAAAATGATTGACTATTCGCCGTTTTGCCTTGCTGCAGTTGGTAAATAGAACAGGAGCCGGTTCTATGGGTTCGGCAATGGTTGCTGATAAAGATTTTCATATTATTATAATGAAATGTGCTGCGAAAATAATGCCGATGAGCCAACGCATAAACGCATCTGCGCATACACGCATCAACTCATTTCTGATGTTCTTGTACTCTTGCGCTGTTATGCTCTTATGCTCACCTGTTTCTGTCAGTGCCGAAACGCTGCCCGAAACAGCCAGGCTTCTTCCTCCTGAAACAATCCTGCTGGCCAATATCGACAATTTCAATCGATTCCGAACGGGGTTCGAAAAAACTAACTTTTACAAACTCTACAAAGACCCGGCAATGGCGGCCTTTGTCGATGACTTTAAGACCAAATGGCGCGAAAAAATCCGCGAGCTGGATAACGAATTTATCAGGGTAGTTACTGATGCAGATGCGTTGCCTCAAGGCAGAGTGGCCGTCGCTATAGTGCTTAACCCGCCCACCGCGGAAACAAAAGATACCGATGAGCCGCTGTTTCTGTTCATAACCCAGTGGGGCCAAACGATAGCCAAAATCAAAGAAGCAGTGGATAAAGTGGTCAAAAAGGACGTCGAAGACGGTGCCTACCGCAAAACCGAAGACTACCGCGGCGTCACTATCACAACGATAACAGGGCAGTCTTCCGCAGATGAAAGCTATTGCTTTATTGACGACACTCTCATAGAGTCTATGAATCCGGACGTTCTCAAATTTGTCATCGCACATATCAAAGGTGCCGGCAGCCCGACACTGGCCGACGACACTGATTATGCCGCCACCATAAAATTCATGCGGCCCTCTGCCCCTGGTCGGATTGATTTCTACGTCAATATAAAACAAATCATCAAAACAATAATTGCCGAGGATACGACCGGCGGGATAAAAACAGTAATAGCTAACCTGGGCCTTGATAATGTTACATCTTTCAGTTGTTCAATTGACCCTGGGAGCCTGCCGTCGGCGGGCGGGGGCTCTTCTTTCGCAAAAGCATTCCTGAAAATCGAAGGCAGGAAAAAGGGTATTTGCAAAATGCTCGATTTCGAATCGGCCACTTTTAGGGCGCCGCAATTTATCTCTGCCTCGGTATGTTCGGTATCATTTGTGAATTTGAATATCCAAAACGCTTTTAGTGAATTTGCCAATATCCTTACCGGTTTTTCACTACAATTTGCTGCGATGATGTATATGCCACTTTTGCTGCCGAGCCCGCAGGGCGAACCGTCACTGCAACTAAAAGCTGATATTATCGACCATCTCGGCTCACAAATTATAACAGCCCAAAGCACAGGCAAGCCGCCTTTCAATGCCGGTGCGCGGCCACCAGCAGAATCACTTATCGCTGTGGCGGTAAACGACCGCAGTGCTCTTGAAAAATCTCTGGCGCTTCTGCACAGCAGAGTAATAGCTCCAAACAACCCTAACGCCAGGCGCGAGCTTCTGGGCCACACACTATATTTAGTTGCCCCCCCGACTATGCTGCCGGCTTCCAGGCCGGGCGAGAGAACACCGATGCAAGCCCCTGCCGGGCCAGGTGCCCCTAAAATGCCTAAGTTGGCATTTGCCGTCACTGATACTCATCTGATTTTCGGGAGTGAATCTGTTGTTGAACAAGCCATTCGGGCATTGAGCAGTACCGGGACCGTATCAGTGGGTTCTGCGAATTGGTTTAATAAGGCCAAATCAGCCGTTCCTTCGGTGGTTGGACTGGCCGGTTTGCAAGACAGTGCGGCTTCCGGCGAACTCTTCTGGCCCGTCCTGCGCGGATTGAAGCAAAGCGGCAGAAAAGGCAAGGCTGAGGATTCGGGTATTGAGATGGGCGTCGGGACGAGCCCCGGCACGGTCTTTCTGCAATTGATGTTTTCGCAGGCAGGTTCTGATTTGTTTAATTTTAGTCTTTTGCCTGAGTTTGATGCTGTGCGTAAGTATTTTGGCTTATCTGCCTTTTACGGCATCAGCAGGCCGGACGGCTTCTTCTTCGAATTCAAATATCTTAATCCCGTTAACAATTGATGATCGCAAAAGCTCTGAAGATAACCGGGCAAGAGCGGCCGATAGTCAATTGTCAGTGTATAACTTTGTTTAGGGGGTAAGTGATTATGCCCGAGGCTCCCGCGCGCTTCAAAGCCGGGACCAGGGACCGGTCGACCTTGTCGTCGATAATCACTTCTATTGCCACATAATCAGAATCAACCAAACTCGAAATAGTCGGGCTCTTTTCAGCAGGCAGTATCTTCAATATCGATTCTAAGTTGTCCTTCTTTATATTCATCTTCAAGCCGACTTTGCTGCGGGCTTCGATTGCTGCGTTAAGAAGTATGGAGATGTTTTCTATTTTTTGGCGTTTGAACTTATCGCCCCAGGCCTGCTTGTTTACGATAAATCTTGTCGTAGAGGTTATCACGGTATCTATTATGCGCAGATTATTTGCCCGCAGTGACGCGCCGGTCTCGGTGAGCTCCACTATCGCATCGACCAGCCGGGCCTTTACCTCCGTAGCACCCCAGCTAAATTCAACCTTTACGTTGATATTCTTGTCTGCGAAGTATTTTCTTGTTACGTTAACCAGCTCGGTTGCGATTATACCGCCGGCCAAATCCTTCGCGCTTTTAACCTGCGATTCATCAGAGACAGCCAGCACCCATCTGGCCGGATTGCTTGTGGCTTTGCTGTAGGCAAGTTCGCAGACATCCACCACGTCACAGTCGTTCTCCATTATCCAGTCGTAGCCGGTAATGCCGGTATCGAGAACGCCGTCGGCTACATATCTGCCCATCTCCTGTGCTCGCAGCATAACAAGAGTGATTTGCTCGTCGTCTATGTGAGGTAAATAACTCCTTTCAGAATCGGCGATGTGGAACCCGGCTTTGCCGAAAAGTTCTATCGTTGCCTTTTGCAAACTGCCTGTGGGAATACCTAATTTTAGTATTTGTTCTGACATCGTTTCGTATCTCGATGCTCGTAAGACCAGATCGAGAATCAGGAATCGAGAATCGAGTATCCCTTTTTACTTTTTTTTGTTTTCTTTTTGGTTTTGGTTGTTGCTTTCGCGGCTGTTCGCCGAGTAGTCTTGGTTTTTTTCTTCTTCTTTCTGCCCCTGCGTGTTTCGCTTTCGCGCCGCAAAAGAGCATAAAACTCGTAAGCATTTTTGGCTGGAATCTGCTTGGCCAAAAACCCTTCTATCTGCTGCTCATCAGCGTTAGGATGGACCAGCTCGTTGCTTCTGAGATATTCAATCATCTTTCTTGTAAGCGGTATAGCGTGGCCCTGCAGAGATGTGAGCATACAATAATCGACAACGAAACGGCTGGTACCTTCCATTTTCTCAAGAGCTTGTTTGGCCGGACGTTTGCCTATGCTTTTCAGCGACTTTAAGCTGACTTTATGATATTCGTCGAATATAGCCCTCAGGACCTTGGGGATTGTTGAAGCTATATCACTTGTAACAGGCGTATCGCCGCCCAACATTTCAACAATTTCTTCTGCGTGCGAAACCCGCAAATCGTTCAAGTCAACGAAATAATCAGCAAGCTTCTTAATCGCAGATTGTGTCGCCTTCTCGCTTAGTTCAGCGCCAATAATAGCATAGACAAGTGCATCCGCTGGTTCATCATAGATGACTTTTTGGGGTTTCGGATATTTACGACTCAGTGAGCGATACAGCCTTTGTATTTTTTTAGAATACCCTTTACTATCCTTCATATCGGCCTCTACAGGGAGCCGCCGGTGGGCGGCAACAGTTCAGCGTTGTACCACTTCACCACCCGCCCGTCCAACCGTCTCACTGTCCAACCGTCTCGCCGTCCCAGTCTTTCTCGGGCTCTTCCTTCTTCAGCTCGTTGGCCGCCTGGTCTATCAGTTTCATAGTCTCCAGCGCTTTTTTGAATTTCTCATCCCTGTAAAAATGCAAAACGGGACAGAATTTGCTCTGCAATTTACCGGCTAATAGTGATTGTATTCGGCTCTTTGCGTGCGTGATTGCCGCGAAAGTCTTGTTCTGTGTGGCATCATCCTTGCCAAAAATGCTGAGATACACATCGGCACTACGCAAATCAGCAGCCATATCAACTCTTGTGACACTCACAAACCCCTCAATACGTGGGTCATTAAGATGGTGGGCGATAGCGTCACTAACCACTTCTTTTACCACGCGAGCTACTTTTTCCTGTCTTCGCGTCACCATCTGACCATTTACTATTTACTATTTACTATTTACTATTGTTTCGGAGCTCGTATCTCCGACTTCCATTTCAATAGTAAATAGTAAATAGTCGATATTCAATTAGCTGAGAGTTCTGGCTACTTTCACAATTTCGTAGAACTCAAGGACGTCATCGACTTTAATATCGTCGAATCCCGCCACCTTAATTCCGCATTCGAGACCCGTCTTGACCTCGCGAACGTCGTCCTTGAAATGCTTTAGCGACTCTATACTCAGGTTGTCTTTGAGTACAATATTGTCACGTATCAATCGCATTTTCGCATTCTTGCTTGCGTACCCGCTGCTGACATAACAGCCGGCCACTGTACCAACTCGTGAAATCTTAAACGTAGCTCTTACCACAACTCTGCCGAGCGAGTTCTCTGTTTCTTCCGGCTCGAGCAGGCCTTCCATTGATTTTCGCAAATCTTCGGTTATGCGGTAGATGACATTGTAGAGTCTTATCTCCACGCCCTTGGCTTCTGCGGTCTTGGCTGCGTGTTCTTCGGGGACGACGTTAAAGCCGATAATAATGGCGTTTGACGCCTCAGCAAGCACAACATCACCCTCCGTAATTCCGCCTGGTGCCGAGTGCAGGATATTAATCTTTACCTCCTCGGTGCTCAGCTCAGATAAGTATTTTGTCAAAACATCTATCGAACCCTGTACGTCGGCCCGGATGATAAGATCCAAATCTTCGGTCTTGCCCGCCTCTATTTGGCTGAATAGATTATCCAGTGTTACCTGCCTGCGTTCTATCAGAGAGCTTTCTCTTGAGCGTATTTGGTTTTCCTCGGCGGCGGCCTTGGCCCTGTTAATGTCGTCCAGACGGTAAAATCTGTCCCCAGCCTGGGGAACATCGCTCAGACCTGTTATCTCCACCGGCATAGAGCTTGTAGCTGTCTTTATGTTTTTGCCGTAGCTGTTTTTCAACATTTTTACTCTTCCGTAGGCGCCGCCGGCTAACACCACATCGCCCTTTTTCAGCTGGCCCTCTTTGATTAACAGAGTTGCCACAGGACCACGCCGTGCCGACATCCTCGCCTCAACGACCCATCCTGTTGCAGGGATTGTATCATCGGCCTTGAGTTCAAGCAGTTCAGCTACATAATCGAGAGATTCAAGCAAATCATCTATACCCTCACTGGTCACTGCGCTGGTTTTGACGACTTCGGTCTGGCCTCCCCACTCAGCCGGCGTCAGCTCCTGCTCGGTCAACTGGGAGTAAACACGATTTACGTCGCAGCCGGGCAAATCTATTTTATTCAATGCCACGATAGTCGGCACATTTGCTGCCTTGCTGTGGGCTATCGCCTCGACGGTTTGTGGCATCACCCCATCGTCGGCGGCAATCACCAGCACCACAACATCAGTCATATTGGCACCTCTGGCACGCATAGCTGTAAAAGCCTCGTGTCCCGGAGTATCGAGAAATGTTACTTTCTTATTGTCCCAGATAACTTCGGATGCTCCGATATGCTGGGTGATGCCGCCTGCTTCGCCGGCTGCTATCTGAGTCGACCGAATTTTGTCCAGCAGGCTGGTCTTGCCGTGGTCAACGTGCCCAAGCATTGCAGCAACCACCGCTCGCCTCTGGAGATTGTCTCTTTGGCGTTCTTTAAATTCAGCCCCTATCTGTTCTTCCAGTGTGCTTTTGTATTGCACCGTCAGCTCAGTGTCGAACTCCAGGGCAACCAGTTCCGCAACGTCGCTACTTATGACCTCATTGGCTGTGGCCATTACACCCTGTTGTACCAGCTTGCTGATAATGTCCGTTGATTTAATCGCCAAAGCTGCAGATAAATCCTTTACTGTGATTGGCTCGCTTACAACGGCTTTTTTCGGCCTGACAACAGCAACTCCGCGTTTGAGCCTGGTGGCAATTTTACGTATCGGTCTTAATCGCAGGCCTTCACCGCCGGCGGCATCAAGCCGGGCTTGTCTTTCCTCAATATCTCTTTGTCGCCATCTGCTGCTGAGTTTAGGTTTCCTTACTATCTCCGAACCTCGCTCGTCTCGCCTTCGCCCATGTGTTCTCTCTTTGTATCGCTTTGGTAATTGTTTCTTTTCCTTGATTGGAGCCAGAGTTGAACTTTCCTGCTCCTGTTCGCTGTACATCAACGGCTCAGTAACAGGTGCATCATACCTGACTCTCGGTCTCGGCCTCGGCCGTCGTAACGGTTCCGGTGCCTCGACCCGAACAACCTGTGGTCCGCTCAGTCGAGCCGGCTCGGGCTTTTCCAAAATCGGCCCAGCAGGTAGTATCGGCTCCGGTTCCCGCTCTTGTGGTTCTTCTGTTATCTGTTCTTCTATGGGTGGTGGCTCTTCTGCAGTTACCGCAGCGCCCGTTTCTTGCTCACTTTGTTCAGCTTCTATTGTAGCGGCCGGTTTGGCCGCTGTCTTGGTTCGCTTGACACGTGGCTTTGCCTGCTTAGCTTTTGGAGCTTTTGTTTTCTTCGCCGGTGGTTTTCGCTTTACTTTCTTTTTGATGCGGACCTTATCCAGGTCCACCTTCTTGGACGTCTCAACCGTTGTAATATTTTCCCCTTCGCTGAACCACTCCCGGATAGTTGCGGTCAGACCGGCCGATATCACTGACATATGGTTCTTTACGTCCAGACCCTCATCCTGGCACTTCTTGACAATAGCAGCGCTTTTTACACTAAGTTCCTTGGCCAAAATGTAAACTCTTGTAGTAGCCAAAAAACAAATCTCCAATCTCAGCCGTGTTCAGTATCGACGGGCTTTACGATTCACAAGATACGTTTATTGTTCGTTATCCGCTGTTTTTGTTTGTTGGGCCAGCTGCTTGTCCGCCTCGTTTTGTTTTGACTCAGCCGCCAAACGTTTCACTTCTTCGGCTGCTGCTGCAACCAGTTTTTCCGCGATGTCCGAATCGATCTTCAGCTCGTTAATTAATGGTTCGACCCCTACATCCTCCAGGTCTTGAACAGATATGGCGCCCAGGGCTATCAGCTTGTCAACCATTGTATCGTCAGCGCCTTCTACAGTCTTGATGCAGTTTGTCAATCGTTCGATGCCCTGATTGTATTCGTCCGGCGTTAGTATATCGATATCCCAGCCGGCCAGCCTGGCAGCCAACCGGACATTCTGCCCGTGCTTGCCGATAGCCAGACTAAGCTGGTCCTCATCGACAACCACTGTCGCTCGTCCCAGCTCGAAGCACAAGGCGATTTCACTGACTTTTGCCGGCATCAACGCATTTACCACAAGCACCTGGGACGACTCATTCCAGCGGACGATATCTATTTTCTCTCCGCCGAGCTCATCGACTATGTTCTTTATTCTGCTGCCCCGCACCCCCACACAGGCCCCGACGGGGTCGACCTTGTCGTCGAATGAGACTACTGCAACTTTGGTTCTATAGCCCGCCTCTCGCGCAAGTGCTCGTATTTCGATAATTTTTTCATTGATCTCCGGCACCTCTAACTCAAACAATCGGCGGATAAACTCAGGGTGTGTGCGGGAGAGAATAATTTTGACCTGATTCGAAGTCTCTTTTACATCAAGAATCAAACATCGAATTCTCTCGCTCACCCGATGCGTCTGGCCCATTATCTGTTCGCTTTTTGGCATAAAGCCTTCGGTCCAACGGTACAGGTTAACAATCAGTGTTCCACCTTCGTATCGCACGACCGAGCCACTTATGATTTCTCCTTTTCGCTGAACAAACTCAGCATAGATACTATCTCTCTCGTCAGCCCGTATCTTCTGGATCATCACCTGCTTGGCTGTCTGGGCGGGGATTCGGCCGAGCTGTTTTATATCGATTTCCACATCGTCCTTGGAGGCGGTGATCTGACCGGTGTTGCGGTCGATGTTTACCACTATATTGCTTTCCGGCTCACCAAAGTGCTTCCTCGCTGCCGAGACCATAGCTTCTTCCAGGTCCACAAATATCGATTCCTTGTCGATATTTTTGTCGCGGGCAATGTTATCCACGATTCTCAGTAATTCCTGACTCATAGTCCTTATCTCTTTAATCCAGCACCAATTTCTTTTCTCTTTCTACCCGGCACCACAAATTCGTGCCGGACAAAAAAAGTGGAAACTAACTAAGTTTCCACTTCAGCATGGGGTTCCTCGCCAATGGGTTCCCCAGCATGCCCAAAACGAACAGAGGTTGTAGTTCACCTTTGTGCTACATCATCTGCCTCCGGTAGTTAAAAAACCTCGTTCGTTTTCCGACATTGAAGCAGAAATACCGGTTGCAAAGCCACCATTTGCGCAAAGCCCAGCGGTGCAAGTCGATTGTGGTTCGTCTACTTTGCACTGTTTGCTAATCCTGTCAAAAGCATTTTAAACGCCTCTTAAGTTCAAAATTTAGCTTTGGTAGCTGTTAATCCTTATACCTAAACCTTTTATAATAATCGTCAAATCCGCCAGTGGCAATGATTTTTTTGCCGAATTTGTATAATTTTTAGCCCGAATCCGACGCAAAAAATGCCCTCACATGGCCAAGAATCATCTTCGAACCGCCAACGTCCGCATAAAATAGCCTTTTACGGGATTAGAACCGGCTTTCTCATCTCCAGTAACCATGGCAGGCTGCTTCTAAACAATCCGCTAAAAATTTGCCAAATTTTGCAGATTAGACACAATATTTCATCCCGGAGCACCGGAATTCAAAATTTCATTCAGCTTCTTTTGAATACCTGCTTTCGCAGGCACAGGTTTTGTATTTCGGGTTTCGTATTTATCTTTTATATATTCCCTACGTGCTATCCCCCTTTTTGCTTTTTTCCTTTTCAAAAGTCCTGTATTTCGCTTGACATTTTTCTCTCAGTCACATAGACTATTCTTTGATTTAAGGAGGATTCGAGATGAAGTTCCGGCTTTCCGCGAGGGTTGAGTTTCTGTTCATACGTCCACGCAGGTGTTTTTTGGTCAATTTAACCCAGCCGGAGCAGGAATTCTTCTCTGCGTGTTTTTTCCTCGGCCTGATGGGTGGAGAGGATAGTATAAAATGAGATTGTTTGACAGTTCTAAAATTAGCATGGCGTTGATAGGCTTTGTCGTTGTTGTGCTTGGCGGCGGTGGCAGCGCGAACGCGGAGCTCACCTTCGGCTCTCCCGCTAATCTTGGGCCAAATGTCAACAGTTCATCTAATGATGCCGGGCCCAGCATCGCGGCTGACGGCCTGTCGCTCTTCTTCGACTCTGACCGCCCCGGCGGCTTAGGTGGTTGTGACCTATGGGTGGCAACGCGCAAGGCGACAGACGAGGACTGGGGTGAGCCTGTGAATCTTGGGCCGATTATGAATACGGAATACGAGGAATTCGATTCGAGCATCTCGGCCGACGGACTATCGCTCTTGTTTGCCTCCGACCATCCCGGCGGCTCAGGTGATTTCGACCTGTGGGTAGCAGGGCGGAATACGACAGATGAAGACTGGGGTGTGCCCGTGAATCTGGGGCCGATTGTGAACTCGGAATACGAGGACTATGGCCCGGGCATCTCGGCAGATGGACTGTCGCTTTACTTTTCCTCTAATCGGCCCGGCACCTATGGTGGTCCCGACCTGTGGGTAACTATGCGGACAACAGTAAATGACGCTTGGGGCGAGCCGGTGAACCTGGGACCAACCGTCAACAGTTCGCTTTGGGAGGCCAGGCCGAAGCTCTCAACTGATGGCCTGACACTCTTGTTCGGCTCAAACCAGCTTGAGGGCGGTGACCTGTGCGATATATATATGACCACGCGCGAAACGACGCAAAGCGCTTGGGGCACACCTGTGAAACTTGGCTCATCTGTTAACAGCCCCGATGACGAAGATTGGCCGTGTATCTCAACTGACGGACGAACGCTTCTCTTCGAGTCCGACCGGGCCGGCGGGTCAGGTGCCTGGGATATATGGCAGGTGTCAATCGAGCCAGTCGTTGACTTTAACGGGGACACAATTGTGGACCTCAAAGATTTCTGCAAACTTGCTCAATACTGGGGCCAGAATGAATCGTCCGTTGACATCGCTCCTGCGCCTCTTGGCGACGGAAAAATTGCTCACAAGGACCTGGCTGTTTTTTCTGAACACTGGCTTGAAGAATACCCGGAAATTATATATATACAGTGGCTCGGCCATGCCAGTGTGAAGGTCTGGACGGAAGATTGTGTAGTATACGTTGACCCGGAGAGATTGACCGAATCGCCCCATGATGCGACGCTGGTGTGTGTTACCCACACTCATGGTGACCATTACTCACCTTCGGATATCGCCAGGGTTTCCAATTCCGAGACGCAATTTATTGCTCCGCCTGATGTTGTCCAGCAGTACGGTAGCGGAGAGCCAATCGCTCCCGGCCAAACAATCGAATTGGACTGTGCCAGCGTGACTGCGGTGCCTGCGTATAATACCAACAAACCGAACCATCCCAAATCAAGGAACTGGGTCGGGTTCATAATAGAGCTCGGCTCGAAACGGATTTATGTCGCGGGCGATACAGACCTGACGGATGAAATGAAAGCGCTTACGGACATTGACGCAGCGATACTGCCCGCGGGCGGTACGTACACAATGAACGCGGTCGAGGCAGCGGAGGCAACGCAGTATATCAAACCCGAATTGGCTATACCATATCACTGGGGTCGAAATGTAGGCACCCTCAGTGACGCTGAGACATTTGCCAAGAAGGCTGCGTGCGCCGTAAAGATTTTGACGGTCGGCGAGACTATAAGCTCTGACAATTGGCCGGAGTATTCTTCCCTGATAGCGCACTGGAAGCTGGACGAGACAGAAGGTAGCATCGCCTACGACAGCGCAGGTGACAACAGCGGGACCCTCAATGGTAATCCGCTCTGGCGGCCTGCCGGCGGTAAGGTAGATGGCTCGCTCGAATTCGACGGGACCGATGACTACGTTAGCGCCGACTTTGTCCTGAACCCGGCGGACGGGCCGTTCAGCGTCTTTGCCTGGATAAAAGGAGGTGCCCCGGGGCAAACTGTCATATCTCAAACAGGCGGCGTGAATTGGCTTTCTGCGGATGCATCGGATGGAAAATTGATGATGGAATTAAGGAGTACCGGCCGGATCAGCTTCACACTGATATCACAAACAGTGATCACTGATGGCGACTGGCACCGCGTGGGTTTTGTATGGGACGGCTCCAATAGAATCCTATACGCTGATGGCGTGGAAGTAGCCACAGACGCGCAGACTGGTTTAGGAAGCTCAGACGGGGGCTTGTATATTGGCGCTGGAAAGAATCTTGAACCCGCCAGTTTATGGTCCGGCCTGATTGACGATATTCGCATCTACAACCAGGCGCTGAGCGCAGAGGAAATCGCCGCACTGGCGCGTTAGGTCCCTTTGGGCAGAAAGGACGGTGTAAAATGAAATGGTTTGATTATCTTAAGATTAGCCTGGTGTTGCTTGGATTTGTCGTTGGCCCCGTGGTGGTCAACGGCCAGAGCCCCGCGACAGAGGCCTTCACATTTGTGCAAGTCTGTGACCCGCAACTGGGCTGGGGTTTCGGCTATCAGAACGACGTAAACTCACTCAAGCAAGCTGTAACACACATTAACGGTTTGAAGCCGGACCTTGTAGTCTTCTGCGGTGACTTAGTCAACACCTTTACCGACAGTTCCATTGCCGATTTCCTCCAAATCAGAAGCGGGCTAACCATGCCCTCTTACTGCGCCGCGGGAAATCATGATGTTGGCAATGAACCAACGGTTGCATCTTTGAATCGCTATCGCCAGGCCTTAGGCGACGACTATTTCTCTTTCGAGCACAAAGGCTACACATTCGTAATTACGAACACACAGCTTTGGAAAGCACCAGTTGCGGGTGAGTCAGAAAAACAGGATCCCTGGCTCAAGCAGACACTGGCCGCTGCCCGTGATAAGAACAGTCCTGTCTTTATAGTGCAACACTATCCTTTGTATATCAAAGAACCTAACGAGGGCGAGGAATACTACAACCTGCCTCCGGCCAAGAGGAGCGAGTTGTTGGCCCTGTTTGAGGACTCTGGAGTTGTTGCCGTCCTTTCCGGTCACAGACACCGGCTAATCATCAACGAATACAAGGGCATTCAAATGGTAACTGGCGAAACTACGTGCAGGAACACCGACGGACGTCCTCTGGGTTTTAGGCTTTGGCATGTTGATTCACCAACATCAATAAGACATGAATTTCGTCCTTTGGTGCCGGAAATGCCAACGGCTGACTTTAACGGCGACGAAGTCGTTGACTGTGCAGACATATGCATCATGGTTGACCACTGGGGCGAAGACTACTCCTTGTGTGACATTGCTCCGCCACCCTTCGGCGATGGCATTGTCGATGTCCAGGACCTGCTCTTCCTTGCTGAGCATTTATTTGAGGACTATCGCCTGATGGCGCACTGGAAGCTGGACGAGACAGAAGGCAACATTGCCCACGATGGTGCCGGGAACAATGACGGCATCCTCACTGGAGGACCGCTCTGGCAGCCTGCGGATGGTCAGGTACATGGCGCGCTGCAATTCGATGGGATAGATGATTATGTTAGCACACCTTTTGTTTTGGACCCATCCGGTGCGCCTTTCAGCGTCTTTGCCTGGATAAAAGGAGGTGCCCCGGGGCAAGTTGTCATCTCTCAGGCACAAGACGGAGTGCATTGGCTCTTGGCCGATCCGGCAGAGGGCAAACTAATGACGGGGCTGACGGGGCTGAGTAGCGGCGGCCGCGGCAGTCCATTGAACTCACAGGCTACTATCACCGACGCCGAATGGCACTGTGTCGGTTTTGTCTGGGACGGTTCATACAGAACTCTCTATGTTGACGACGTCGAAGTTGCCAAAGATACGCAGGCTGGTTTGGCAGGCTCATACGGCGGTCTGCATATCGGAGCTGGGAACACTCTTGATGCAGCCAGTTTCTTCTCCGGCCTGATTGATGACGTTCGCATATACAACCGGGCGATAACTCCGTAGACGATCCGGTCACTGGCGCGTTAGGGCACCTCAGAAACAACCTACTTTAGCCGTTGTAGGACGCATGGTTTACGCTTGCGACTTGTATTGCCGAATTTTTGGCAACTCGACCGCCTGGGGTGAAGGTACATACGCAGTACGATACTGATAAGTCTCCTCTGGCGGACACGCGATGCGAGATGTGGGCCATACTACGAAGCTGGAACCAGATGCAGTGTTAACTTCTCCTGTGTAATGGTTATTTTCTCTACTCGCACTTTTTTATTCTCGACCCTGAGAACCGGCTCAAACGGCTCGTCGCTGAGCAATGCCCCTGCTATTTTTGTCGTCAAAGCCTCTGTGTCTACAGGTACGGTGGCAAGTCTCTGCGCATACATCTTTTTAGCCATCATCTTGGCAAGAGGTGTAATTTTCATAGCGCCGACCTTCACCTTCGCCACCTGCAAATTCAAAAACCCCTGTTCATCAACTCTGGGTTCCACCGCAATAGTAACGACAAATTCCACACCTTTTATATGTGCTGTTCCCATCAATACAATACTGCCGGGCACAAAAAGCACCGCAGGTGCTGAAAACATTATGCCCTCGGACTCCTTTGGCCATCTGGACCACGTGATTATTTCATTTATCCCATTCTGGGTAACAACCAGCTCGAATGGCTCGCCACGCTGTGCCCCATTATAAAGTTCGGACGATAGGTGCGTCAGATATGGGTGAACCTGCCCTTTCTTGTAGCCGGCCGGGTCATTACCAGCCGGCTTGTAAAGACCGGGCGTGTAAAGCAGTAAAGCAAAGATAACAGCCGCTATGGTCAAATCAACCAAAAGCCAGCAGATTAATTTTTTGTACCTTGCTTTTTTGCGAATTTTCAAATTCGCCCCTGTACCCGGTATTTCTGTCTTGCTTGAAGCCATTCATATGATTATAGTGGTTTGAAGGTTTATTAAAAAGATTTTTCCAAATATGAGGATTTAGAAAATGGCAAGTCATTTTGCTGACCGTCTGTGCGATGCCGTAAAAACAAAGAGAACTTCCTTGATTGTCGGCCTGGACCCCGTTTATACGAGGCTGCCCTCAGCGATAAAGAACCATCGCCAGATGAACGATGAGTTTGATGCCGCCGCTGCAGTCGATGCTATTTTTGATTTTTGCACACAGACGATGCGGATAATCGCACCGATGGTACCGGCTGTGAAGATAAATATTGCCTATTTCGAAAAGTATTTGTGGGAAGGCCTGGAGACGTACTATGCCTTGATTTCCGAGGCCGACGATTTAGGCATGGAAATAATTGGCGACGTAAAACGCGGCGACATAGGCCACACTGCGGAGCTTTACGCCGCTGCTCATCTCGAAAATCCGGAGCTCACCGGCCTTGAGGACACCCTTGCACCCGACGCCATAACCGTCAACGGCTACATGGGAGCTGACGGTATTGAGCCCTTTGCGGATATGGCCAGCAGGCAGGGCAAGGGTCTGTTCGTATTGGTTCGCACCAGCAATCCTTCCGCTGCAGCTATTCAGGATTTTGCCGACGCTGACGGCCAGAAAATGTATGAAAAACTTGCTGAAGTCGTTGGCCAAGCCGCCAACAAAGCCGAACGAATTGGAAACGCCGGCTACAGCAACGTCGGAATGGTGGTCGGCGGCACTGCACCGGACGTAACAACTACTCTGCGTCAGAAGTATGATAATGTATGGTTTCTTGTGCCGGGCTACGGCTCGCAGGGTGCCTCCGCTGCCGACTGTGTGCGGTTCTGCAAACCCAACGGTACCGGAGCTTTAATTAACGCTTCACGCTCGATAATCTATGCCTATGAAAAGCCAAAATACAAAGACCAGTTCGGCGACGACTGGAAAAGATGCATCGAGCAGGCCGTCATCGATGCGAAGATTGATTTGGCAAAGGCCATGCAAACACTGCTATAAGAAATACTGAGCTATCTTGCAGAAAGTAAATTACTGAGCTTTGCGTTATCAATGTCACTTATGGGTGGCACCCTCTCGTGCTTCGCAGCGAAGCGCTGCTTCGCAGAGTAGTACAAACTTGTTTGGGGGTGCTCTTGACGATAAACACCATGAGATACGAAATGCGAGATACGAGATACGAATTTGCCGGCAAAACTGTTCTGGTTATGGGTTTGGGGCGTTTCGGCGGCGGAGTTGATGTTGCTAAATTTGCCGCCGCCGGCGGTGCAAAAGTAGTAATAACGGATTTGGCTTCAGCACAGCAGCTAAGCGATTCGGTCAAGAAGCTCGAAGAATTTGCTGATATAGAATTTCATCTCGGCTCACACGACCCCGCTGATTTTGAACAAGCCGATATTATCGTAGCCAATCCTGCGGTGCCAAGCGATAATGAGTTTCTCAAGCTCGCCCGCCGGCACAACAAATTTATCACGTCTCAGATAAGCATCTTTTTCCAGCTTTGCCCCGCCCCGATAATCGGCATAACGGGAGCGAACGGCAAGAGCACAACCACCGCCCTGGCCGCCCACCTTCTCAGAAACGGACTCGGCAAAAGCATAGTTCGAGATACGAGCATCGAGAATCGAGCGTCGAGAATCGAGCACGTTTGGCTCAGCGGCAACATCGGCGACGAGCCGTTACTGACGGTGGTAGACCAAATCGCCTCTGGTGATTTGGTTGTGCTGGAGTTGTCGAGTTTTCAGCTTGAGCAATTGGCACAAATTCAAAAAGCACCGAAAGTTGCGCTCCTGACGAATCTTACGCCAAACCACCTCGACCGCTATGGCACATTTGCCGCCTATTGTGCCGCGAAGGAAAATATATTCAGGTTTCAGAAACCGAGCGAGGATTCTCCTGCCGTCTCTATCTTCAATGCCGAAGACAAGGTTGGTGCCGAATGGTTTGAAAAATACGAGAAGGCCGCGGGGGGCGGCAGGATTTGCATTAAGTTTTCAACTGACGATGTGAGCCAAGAGATTCGCGATAGTTTCAGACTGCCCGGCCGAGCCAATCTTTCAAACCTCGCTGCCGCCATCGCCATAGCTAAGTATTTTGGTGTTGATGATGACCTGATTAAAAATTCTCTGCCGGAGTTTAAGCCGCTTCCTCATCGGCTCGAACTTGTCCGCCAGACGTACGGCGGACTTGTAGAACAAATACCCAGCAGCGCTGGGTCTTATCAGGCCCGCCTTCGGCGGGGTGTTTTTTGGTACAATGATTCGAAGGCCACTACGCCGCAAAGTGCGATTGCCGCACTCGAGGCTTTTGACCAGCCTAAGATTATCATTGCCGGCGGATATGATAAGGAGTTGTCCTTCGATGAACTCGGCCGAAAAATAGCCGAAAACGCCAAAGCAGCTATTCTCATAGGCCAGACCGCCGAGAAAATCGCAGATGCCATTAAAGCTTCCCCAAAAAACCAGGCGCGAACCGAGCTTGTCGAATCTCTCGCCGAGGCCGTCCAATTGGCGAATCAGCTCGCAGAAACCGGCGATGTCGTTTTGCTGAGCCCCGCCTGCGCAAGCTACGATATGTTCGATAATTTTCAGCACCGCGGGTGTGAGTTTATCAGACTCGTGCGAGATATCAGCCGTTGATTATAGGACACCTCAATCAGCAGCCCCCGTGTTTTCGCCGAAAGGCGTCCTGCGGACTGCGAAAGCAGAAACAGGGGGCAATCCTTCGTAAAGTAGCTTCTTAAATCTGTCGATTTATAAACTGTTCGTAGTTATGAGTTCATAGTTCATAGACTGTCAACAATGAACAACGAAACACGAGGTGTTAAGAATGGACGTAAATAACGAGCGAAGAACGGAGCAAAGACTGACGTTTAATTGGCCCATCTGGTTTGCCGAGGACTTTAACGATGCACTTTCACAAGGCCAGATGATTGATATTTCCAGCAGGGGCGCGGCCTTTACCTGTTACAAGGACGGCAGTTGTCCCGACCCCGGCCAGGAAATAACCGCTCGTTTTAGCGTCCCGCGTTTCGGCCCGGACGATTCCTTCGATATGGCAAATTTCACCCGCTCAGCTCGTATCTGCCAGGTTGATGATGTAAATAGCTTTTCGCGCCGTGTTGCGATTCAGTTCGCCGAGCCGCTGCCTTTCAAGCCCGGCGAACAATCTGATGTGCCCCAAACGCCTGGGGCCATAACAATATAACTGCATAAGGCATAAGTCAGCTGTCGATAATCGATAATCATGTTTCAGCTCCAATAAAGTCAGTGAATCCTGCTGCATTCTACCTTGACTGCTGAAAATCTGCTTGTTAACGGCATATCAGTTTGCTATATTTTTCCCTGATACGAAATAAGGAAAGGAAGGATATGAGCAAATCCAGAAATTTTCTCTCGATTCTCATCCCGAGCGCCACGGTATTTATCTCAAGTTTTTGCATTATGGTGCTGGAGCTGGTGGCGGCCCGTCTCGTTGCCAAGCACTTAGGCTCATCGCTGTATACCTGGACAGCGGTAATAGGTGTAGTTTTAGCAGGCATTACCATAGGCAATTATCTTGGCGGCCGTATCGCAGACAGATTCCGGGCCCCAAAGGCGCTGGCAGTTCTTTTTGCTTTTTCTTCCGCCGCGTGTGTTATTGTCGTTATTCTGAACAATCTCGTTGGCGAGTGGATATGGCTGTGGCGCTTTAGCTGGCCCATGCGCGTGTTTGCCCACGTATCTTTAGTATTCTTGATCCCCTCCACACTGCTGGGAACTATAAGTCCGGTAGTTGCGAAGATGGCTCTTGACCGAGGATTGCCGACAGGCAGAACTGTTGGAGACATATATGCCTGGGGTGCTGCCGGAAGCATTGCAGGGACCTTTGCCACCGGATATTACCTGATATTAGCGATGGGAACTATCTCTATTATCTGGTCGGTCGGCGGTGTTTTGCTGCTGTTGGCCATCCTCTACTGGGCCAGACTCTGGGTGCTGTACTTATGGGCGGCAATCTTCATTGCCTTAATGACTATGGCGATGGCACCTGCCAGCTGGGCCAAAGGCGCCGGTGCCGGTCTTGCCCTGAGAGAAAGGCCCAACCCAAACATTATTTACGAAGACGAAAGCCAATATTGCTACATAGCTGTAAAATCCATCTCTAAAAATCCCGACAGACGTGCTTTTATGCAGGACAAGCTAAAGCACAGCGATATGGTAATGGACGACATACTCGATTTGAAATATTCTTATGCGCAGATTTATGCTGCGGTAACGCATCTATTGAGTAAGGACAAGAGTAAGCTTTCGGTTTTAGTGATCGGAGGCGGCGGCTACGTCTTTCCTCGATACGTTGAGGAGGTCTGGCCTGGAAGCTGCATTGATGTGGTCGAAATCGACCCGGGGGTAACCAAGGCAGCTATGCAGGCCTTTGGCCTGAAAACCGATACCCCTATCAATACATTTACGATGGACGCCCGCGTCTATGTCAATCAACTGTTGGGGCAAAAAACGCAATATGATTTCATATATGAAGATGCTCTAAGTGATTATTCGATACCATATCAGCTCACCACGAAAGAATTTAACGATAAAATCGCCCGGATACTGACAGACAGTGGCGCATATATGATTGAATTGATAGACGTTTACGATAGCGGCTTGTTCATCGGCGCATTTGTAAATACCTTAGAGCAAACATTTTCCCATGTTTATGTTGTTACTGAAGAGCAATCGCGTTCAGGACGCAGTACTTTTGTGGTTATTGCCGCCAAGCAAGAAATTAATCTTGAGAATCTCCGCTTAGAAAAACCAGTAAAAGATTTGGATTTATGGATATTAAGCAGCGCTTGTTTAGAAGTACTCAAGGGAAAAGCACATGGAATTGTATTAACAGACGATTATGCCCCCGTTGAAAATCTTCTCGCACCGGTGGTGCTCCAGAGTGCTATAGATTTACTGACGGAGAAATATCGGGCGCAGGCAGAAGAGCTGGAAAGAAGAGGAAAACCGGACCAAAGCATCGCGAAGTATAAAGATATTATTAGTGCCGACTCCACATTGTCGGCAGGGGCATACTCATACTCTAAGATAGGAGCGATTCTGGCGGGGCAGGGTAAGCTGGAAGAAGCCATGGACGCTTTCAAGAGCGCTCTTGAATACAATGACAGGGCTGAATTTAAGCAAAGTGTGTCGAACGTCCACTACAATATGGGTGTAGTATTGCAAAGGTTAGGCAGCAACGATGAAGCCTTCGAGTATATGCAAAAGGCGGTTCAGGGATATCGGGAGGACCTGGCCAAAAGCCCCGATTCAGCCAAAATGGTGAGCAGGCTGGGTAATGCCCTGGTAGGAGTCGGTAATTTTAGTGAAGCGACCGGATATTTTCAGCAAGCCGTAAATCTGAATCCATACGATACAAAAAACCATTCAACGCTCGCACAGGTGCTTGTAATTCAAGAACGCTACGACGAAGCGCTTACAGGCTTGAAAGAAGCAGTTAGCTTTATGTTACGTATCGGGGACAAAGAGGCTGCGGCAGAATTGCAAAAGCATCTTGAGCTTGTTGAGTTTAGAAAATCGAAGCAGAAAAAATAGTCTAACGGGGCCTACTTTGATCCTGTGACCTTTTCGAAAATTAAACTGTCCCGGGGGTTGTCGTTAGGATCAAAAGCCAGCTTGTAATTAGGGTGTTTCTTTGTATCTGCAATGTATTCGGGGAAACTGAACTGGTCAGCCCACCACGTCTGGCCGTCCTCAGAGACCGAACCGACGAAGAAATCCCGAGTTTGGCCCTGTACCACGTTGTCGCCCAGTTCGACACGAAAGTGGTCTATTGCAATCTCAACGAGTAATTCGCGCTGCTCTTGCGAGTATTGAACCGTCCACGGACCTGGCTCGAACACTCCTTTACCGCCCAATTTCATCGGTGTGGTGGTTACCTGCCCGGGCTTCATTGTTACCCTGCCGAGACTGACTACCGCCGAGGAAATTGTCCCATCCGGCTCAAAGACAAATTCCCAGCCGCCTTTATCCGCTTTCCATCTGCCGACAAGAAACGCCGGGAACTGCCCGTCGCCATCAATGATTACTTCGACACCGCTTGTGTTCTCGATAGGACTTTGGCAGCCGCTAAACAAAAAAGCGGATAAACTACAAACGAATAAGAGCAATAATCGTTTCATAAGTCGAGTTTTAAGAAATCTCAGTACAAGCTGCAAGAAAAAAAGAGGCAAGTCAGAAGACTTGCCTCTTTGCTAACTAGTATCTGTTGCGGAAAACAAAAACTGACGATGTCACCCCTGCGAAAGCAGGGGTTCAGAGCGAAAAAGCTGGATTCCCGCTTCCGCGGGAATGACAAATACTGTTTCCACAACAGGAACTAACTAAATTGTTGGCCTTGGCCAAGGCTAACGTCTTATTTGCGACGACGCAGAAGCAGACCACCAAGCCCAAGCAGTATAACAGTCATTGGTTCAGGAACGACGGTTATAGCTACTGAATCGGCCGGGATCCCATATTCCGGGTCGGCGAACAGCAAAATCCTGGCGGTTTCACCTAACACACCACCTACATAATCCAACGTAAACTGCGGCCCTACAGCGACAGCTGGGGTGCCCCCTGGACTCATTGCTATGGTAAGCTCATAACCGCTACCCCACCCAGCCTCTGCATAGGGTGAAACAGCGCCCATATCGCCTGCTGCGTCCAGGTTGAGCGCATTGCTCAGTGCTCCCGTGCCGCCCTCTTCAATGATTATATAACCCAGCCAGCTCGAAGCGTCTTCGCCTACAACACTAATTACCGGGGTGAGGCCTTCGCCAATCTCGATAGACTCGCCGGGATCACTACCATCGACGTAAATGACTACAGCGTTTGCTGCCGACGCTATTCCAAGAACCAGTGCCACAACTAAAAATTTTCTCATCATCTTCTCCTTTCTTTTCAAAAGCACAGTCCCTTCACGATAACAAACTCCAGGTGTATCTTACTTTCTTTAAATTTGCCAATTACAGCTCTCTGAAAGCTACATTACGGACAATCAGGAGCTGGACTATCAGCAAGCTGCCAGCTGGCGATCAGGATGTCCAGGTCATTGGTCGAGACCCGATACTTCTGCTTACCCTGTGGCAGGTTGTCGAAGTCAGCACAAATCTGATTGTTACTTAGTGACTCCAGCGGCTTATTCCAGGCTGCAATCAGGATGTCCAGGTCGTTGGTGGACACCCAATACTTCTGCTTACCCTGGGATAGACCATCTACGTCACCGTGGCACTGTCTCGGGTTAATGCTGGCAGCCCAGCAGTCGGGTGAACCTACAGCGAGCCATTCATCCATGTGCGGACCCGTATAAGCCACCACTGGACCAACATTGACTTGAACATCAGTTGCGCCGGTCAAATCCACAGTTGGTTCTGTAGCATCTTCCAGTACCACATTGCCGCGAGTTGCGTTAAGAGCGACACTCAATTTGCAGCTTTGACTGCAAGTGACTGTACAAAGTCTACCCGAGTTACCTGGAGCTTTGGTATCATAGAGTGAACCCATCTCGATGGTGATGCCACTCGTGCCGAGGCCACCCAGCGCGCCCGGGTCACCGGCGTCAGCCACAGGTGTATAACCAGCTACACCCCAATCACTGACTTCGCCGGTCGCCGGATCGACGGTGATGTAACGACCGAAATTGGCTGGGAAAATGCCGTAGCCGTTGTTGTCATCACCAACCACGAAGTCGGCGATGCCATCAATAGTGCCGTTGTCGACCGTGATGTCTAAAGCGAATGCTCTGACCAGCACGGCCTCATCCGACAAATAGTCGATGGTGACTACCCCTCCGCCCAGGTCTGTGGCAGTGAGGGTAACAGTTGCCCATACCGGAGCAGCGAGCAACCCTACTGCCAGGACGAAAATTATTTTTCTCATAATACAACTCCCTTCTCTTCTCTTCTCTTCTTCGCAGAGTTGCACACTCTGCACTATCTCGGTTTTGCTTCCTGCCTGACAAAACATTAGCACGCTTGTTCAATTTACGATACTTAGCGTTTTTGATTTACTGAACATAGCGCTCCGGCCAGCAGGAGAAACCGGAAATACAGGTAATCCCTTCTTACAACTCCTCCTTTCCCGCCGAGTGGCGAAAAAAGCGTGCCAGAAACAATATGCACAGGTTTCAATTGGTGAAGACTAACTTTATAATACCATAATATTCCTGCGCACTTCAAGCAAAAAATGCAAAAAAAACAAAAAAATTGAACTTGGAAATTTGCTTCTACATCTCCTTTTTCCCCGCTGATTTGCAAAAATACGCGCAAAAAGCTATATGCACAGGTTATTAAGTTAGTAGAGATTGATGGCCGAAAATATCATATTGAGCTCTGAGAAAATCAAAAAAATGTGAAAAAAAACGGGAAAAATTAGAATTTATGGCATAATTGCATGACTTAACATATAGAAAAGCCGCTGGAATATGCGTTTCGGGTGGTAATTTGGGCAGCCGGCAGCGCCGGCCAGGATCAAGCCCGCCTCCGGCGGGCCCGATTATGAGCTGTTTTTTGGGCTGATTTTGATGAATCCGGGCTGCGGCCCTACGGAAGCTTAAGGTGTGAAACTCAAAGCTAAAAACTGTTGAATTTTTGGCTTTCCCGATACAATCGGGATAGTTTTTAGTTTTTCACTTTTAGTCTTTAGCTTCTTTAGTTATTTTGCCGTTATGTACAACGTGTATAATTTTCTGAAAGGACGACTTACAGTTGTAAGGCTGTGCCTGCTGGCGGCTGTCTTGATTCTGGTTGGCATCGGGATAGCTACTATCTATTCTGTCGGTCACCCCGCAGAGCCAAGCCCGGCCACCGAGATCGGTAACCTGGGCAATCTCTGGAAAATGCAGGTCAAATACACCGTAGTCGCCATATTCGGCTTTATAGCGGTTAACTTGGTCAATTACAGGCGTTTTGGGGCGGTAAGCTATTGGATATATGCATTTGTGCTGCTGCTTTTGGGGCTGTTACTACTTGGTAGGTATGTTGTAGATATCCCCTTTGTGCCGGAGATTAATGGTACACACAGATGGATTAAATTCAGAATAGCCGGTCGGGACTTACCGGCCGTGCAGCCGTCGGAATTATGCAAGCTCGTGTACATCTTGGCCCTGGCCTGGTATCTGCGCTATCGCAGCAATTACCGCAATTTCAGCGCTCTAATCGGCCCTTTTGCTCTAACGCTGCTGCCGATGGTCCTAATCCTGCTTGAGCCGGACCTGGGTACTGTGATGCTGATGATGCCGGTTTTTTTTACAATGCTCTTTGTAGCCGGCGCAAAGGTTAAGCATTTGCTGATTATAGTGCTTATGGCGCTTGCCGTAAGTCCCCTGCTGTGGCACAAGATGAAGCCTTATCAGCGAACCAGAATAAGTAGTGTGCTGTTGCAAAACAGCTGGGTTCGCGAAAAGGCCGAGCAACACCCGACGCTGGGCAGGATTCTTGTGGGCAGGAAATTCAGCATAAAGCAGTGGATGAACGACTGGGGCTATCATCTGATACGTTCAAAATATGCCGTTGCCTCAGGCGGGATAAACCGTGGTAAAGGGTATGGTTTTCGGCAGGGGCCCTTTATCAAGTACAACTTTTTGCCCGAAAGGCACAACGACTTCATATTTGCTATGATCGCACATCAATGGGGCTTCTGGGGCTGTCTGGGCTTGCTCGGGCTCTATGTTATTATTGTTGTCTGCGGGCTGGAAATCGCGGTGAACAATACCGACCCGTTCGGCAGATTGGTTGCGGTCGGTATTGTCGCGACCTTTACAGTCGAGGTCGTCGTCAATGTGAGTATGACACTGGGCCTGATGCCCATCACAGGTTTGACTTTACCGTTGGTAAGCTACGGCGGCTCAAGCCTGCTGGTTAGTATGGCTTCTGTGGGATTACTAAATAATGTCGGCCGGTGCAGGCCTTTCAGCGTGGCACCAAAGACGTAACTCTTGAAAAGTGCCTAAAGTGCCTAAAGCGCCTAAAGTTTGAAGTGCCTAAAGTTGTGGATTATTTTTCGCTTTAGACACTTTAGTTCACTTTAGCTCACTTTAGGCATTCGTAACTTTGAAATGATAAAAGGCTTTAGACAAATTGCCTCTCTCACAGCAATCAGCAGAGTCTTCGGCATGGTGCGGGATATGGCGTTCGCCCATTTTTTTGGGGCTGGCTGGTTGATGACGGCCTGGACGATGGGCTTTAAGATTCCAAATCTTGCCAGAAGGCTCTTTGGCGAAGGGGCGGCTTCTGCATCTCTTATCCCCGTGTATAGCGAACAGCTTCATAACAACCCGGAGCAGGCAAAACGTTTGGCTAACACGGCAGTAACCGTTTTATTCGTAATACTTGCGGCAATCGTCCTTATTGGCGAAGGGCTGGTCTGGAGCTACTACAGTTTTTTCGAAACCAGAACCGGCCCTCGACTCGGACTGCTATTGTGCTCAATTATGCTGCCGTATATGATATTTGTCTGCATAGTGGCAATCCTGGCAGGTATTCTGAATGTCCACAGACATTTTGCCACGCCTGCTGCGGCGCCCATCGTGCTGAATATATTTGTTATTGGAAGCATTTTATTTGCCGGCTGGGGGTTGAAAATGGAGCCGGAACAGCAGGTCTTTTTCGTAGCGGTTGCGGTCCTGCTTGCAGGGCTTGGACAGATAGCGATTCAGATTCCTTCTCTGCGTGCCAGCGGAGTTTCGATCAGGCCTGCGTGGGATATTCACTCCGAGGCGTTTAAGAAAATCATTATTCTGATGGGTCCTATGATACTTGGTCTTACTGTTACACAGTTAAACACACTCGGAGATGATATTATTGCGCTTTGCTTTATGAACGAACGCGGCGACCCATTGGGTTATGGCGCACCGTCCTATTTGTACTATGCCCAGCGGCTTTACCAATTCCCTTTAGGCGTATTGGGGATATCCCTGGCAACAGCGATTTTCCCTGTTATGAGCTCGGATGCCGCCAAAAAAGATTTTGATGCCCTTACTAAAACAATCGCACGCGGAATCAAGGCCGCTGTATTCGTTGCGGTTCCGGCAACTGCAGGAATCTTTCTGGTCGCCAGGCCTTTAATCTCAGCTATATTCGAACACGGCAATTTCAAAAGCACGGACACGCCAATAGTAGCGTGGACGCTATCGTTTTATGCCGTGGGATTGTGCGGCTATTTTTGCCAGCAGATAACAACACGGGCGTTTTACTCCATGCAGGATTCAAAGACACCTGCACGAAGTGCTTTGTATGCGGTTGTTGCTAATATTATTCTGAATCTGACTCTTATCTGGTACCTTGGAACAGCAGGACTGGCTGCTGCAACAGCGGCGTGCTCATATCTGCAGGTCATAATCCTTGTTACGGTGCTTCGGAGAAAATTGGGCCATTCAATCTTGGATGGACTGCCCGTTACCCTGGCCAAAACACTTGCAGCAGCAGCCTTTATGTTTCTGGCCGGGGCAGCAATTATGGCTCTGATGAAGAATTTACCCGATGGCAGGTTCTTTGATGTCCTCAGGCTTGCTGTGGTTGTGCCCTCGGCGGCGGCGGTGTATTTGTTAGCTGCAAAATTCCTGCATATCAAGATGCTTGCCCTGCTGACAGGTGGCAGCCGAAGCACCTGACATAACAAATCTGAAGAACTGATAATTTAACCTGATTTTTGTACAAATGGCATTTGACGTATTAGGAGCTTAAGTGGTGCAAATTTAGGCGCTTAATTCAGTTTGATAGTGGTCTAAATAGGCCGTGATGGGAAAAACCCTTCCCAATAGTATAGATGATTACTGAAAAAGGCTGCTAAGCCAACCAAAATACACTACTTAAGCCATCATTATGTCTAAAGCAAAAAAAACAATTACCCGAAATATATTAATGCAAGGTTTTATTGCAGGCCGGCACCGCCGGCTTTGTTCAGAGCCGCGGCTTGACTGAGCTCGCCGAAGTCCTTCGGCGGACGGGAGAAACAAGTGCGCAACAACAGGTCGTTTTTGGTGTTTTCGGGGGCGGCCAGCGGCCGCCTTGATCAGGCCGGCCTTCGGCCGGCATTTTGCTCTCTTTTTGCAAAATGGGGGCTCTCGCTTCTTATTTTCGGTGCTTTATCGGTTTGGGCTCCTCGTCTGGCCTCCGCCGAGACGAGCGGCGGGTTGGCCGGCAAGCCCCAGCGACTCCCGTCGCAAGACGGGGCTGCGGGTGACCTGGGGTGGCTGTCTTCGGCGTCTGTCGGCCGAAGGTTTTATGAAATAGCTTATGAACTGGCTGAAGAAATAGCGGATAGCGAACAGCGGATAGCGGATAGTAAGGTTGAAAAACTAAACGCTATACGCTATACGCTAAACGCTAATAAGAGCGAACAGGCGATTGCATTCTTAATTGCTGCGATGAAGCTGGACGGCGACGACAATGACGTTCGCTCTCTACTGATTAAGCTTGTCTGTCGAGTTCCAGAGCGGGACTATTCCAACCTGGTGTATAATTTACTTGTGGACTATGTAGATGAATCCGCCGACCTTGAGATGACAAGAAGGGCGGTTGGGTATTTGCTTGAAGGGCCCAACTCCCTTGAGGAGCGGGAAAAACTCCTTCAAGAGATGTTGAGAACCCTGGGCGGTAAAAACATTGTTCTCGGTTCTGAATTGGCTACCTCGCTTGGCTTGTTAATGGCTCAAAAGGCGGATTTGGCTGCCACCGGCAGCCTTGATCATACCCGCCTTCGGCGGGCTGCTAAATCTTACTTCATACAGGCCTATAATAACAATAGGTACAATAAATGGGCCTTTGCAAAGCTGGCTGAACTTATGCCCGAACAGGTTGAACCGGCGATATATCTTGAACACCTAAGATTGGCATTACGTGAGAATCCATCGGATATCGAAGCCGCCCTTGCCTTTGCACAATATGCCGAACAGCTACAGCTTTACGAGACAGCCGAAGCCACTTATGAATACTGTGCCGATTTGTTTACTTATCTTTACCCTTCTGAACCTCTTCCTTCTCGCATTTATCTTCCCTGGGCGATTAGCAGCTACAACATGCAGGGTTCCCGCCTTGCGGGGTCCCAGCGAAATCACTCCAAATGCTTGCAAATTGCCGAGCGTGTCCGGCAGGATGGTCGGTTCGACCTGCTCATCGAGGCCCTTGCCGCCAGAACAGCTGCCAAAATCGGCGATGGCGAACTGGCGACCCAGATATTCCAGGCAGCTGAAGAAAAAGCCCAACAGCTGTCTATGCAGGGTCTGAAACGAAGTACACCTGGTTCAGCGGCCCCGGATGATAGCCGCCCACAGCAGGTTAGTGTCCAGCAATTCGCCTGGTTTTATTGTTTTGCATTGCCCGATCCGGAGAGGGCGCTGTACTGCGCTAATGAAGCCCATGTAGCTGAGCCCAATTCGGCTGCGGCGGCGGCTATTTTGGCTTATGCGCTTGTGATGAATAACCAGCTGAAATGGGCCAAGCCTCTTGTCAGCAATCATCAGCGTAATCAAATCGCAGATTTAGCGCTGGCTCAGATTCAGTTGGCCGAAGGACAAAGGGATTTGGCAATTGAGACTCTAAGGTCCGTAATCGCCAAAGACCCCGGGTCGTTGGCGGCCGAGCGTGCTAAAGAAGTTTTGGCCCGGCAGCGCGAGAAATATATTCCGCCGGTTGACCCTGATATTCTCTTAATCGTATTAAGGAATACTTTCGGCCAAACGCTCGTTCCCGCATTTACTCCACCGGAGCAGATAATCTCAGTTCAGTTTAATATTCGCGGCAATACGTTCCCATACGGCAGCGAATTCAGCGGCGCTGTTGCAATAGTAAATAATTCTCCCGAGCCTCTTGTAATTAGCGATGATGGTTTATTTAGGGGTAATATCAGGATTGACGCCGACATTAGCGGCGACCTTAATAAAAAGATACCGAACCTCATATCTGTCAAGAATCGGACGGTCTTCCTTGTCGAGCCTGGTCGCAACGCCCTCATTTCTCTGCGGCTTGTTACGGGCGAACTTAGAAAGATGCTCTTTGCTTATCCACAGGCATCTTTGGATATAGAATTTACACTTTATCTCGATCCTGTAACCACCCAGGACGGCAAGGTTACTAACAGACTGACTTATCTAAAGCCGGCCAAGGTGCGGGTAAAACGTCCGGGCATCGAACTTACCAGCAGGTATCTGACAAACCGGTTTAATTCAATCTCAGAAGGCCAGCTCAGCCAAAAAATCAAGACCGCCCAGCTTTTCATTGGTCTTTTGACCGAGCAGCATGCGATGTCCAATCGTGAGCTGCCTTACGGATTTAGGTATGCCGATTGGGTGCCGCCTTTATTGAGGTCGGCACTGTTACATGAATCTGGACTGTTGCGTAACCCGGCCGAGGGCCATTGGGTCGTTAAGGTGCACACTATGGCTGAGATGCTTTCTTTGCCGTTGGATCACGAACTAATCAGTGTGGTGGCAGAAAATTTGAACAATACTGACTGGCCGGTTCGTATGATGGCTGTTTATCTGCTGGCAAAAAGCTCGGACGGCAGATTCGATAGGGTTCTGGACTGGGCGGCGAAATATGATTCAAACGAGCTCGTTCGCAGTATGGCAATTGCCTTGGGCAGGTAGTTGATTAGTTAATTGGTTAATTAGCTATCAGAAAAGTGCCTAAAGTGAGCTAAAGTAAAAAATAATCCATAACTTTAGACACTCCAAACTTTAGTTCACTTACTCCGCTCACCATCTTGCTGCCCTGTAAAATTTACCCAAAAATGGGTTGTAATATCATCATAATTTTGTAACATTCCGTACTTCGTTGATAGGTTGCGAGTTTTTCGAAAGGGTGTAGAGATGCCAGCTAAGGTGAGTGAAGAAAAATGTACAGGTTGTGAATCCTGTATAGCGGAGTGCCCGAGCGAGGCTATAGGCAAGGTTGGCGACAAGGCCGTCGTTGATGTCGAAAACTGCATCGATTGCGGGGTTTGCGTTGACGCTTGTCCGGAGGAGGCAATCGGTATGGAGTAAATTTGGTCGGCCCCATCGTCTAGGCAGGTCCAGGACACCGGGTTTTCAACCCGGCAACAGGGGTTCGAATCCCCTTGGGGCTATTTTTTATTTTCTATTGATTATTGATGATTGATTATTTGCCTGACGGCAATTCCGTCAGTAATCTTCTTTGCTGAATCCGGTCGGTTAAACGTCGGCCTTTTAGTAGCTGTGTTGTGTTGCCATCCCGCACGTATACTTCGTTATCCAGATTAACGGGTTCTTTGTCTGCTTGGACATCTATACGACAAACCGTTCCTTCCATAAATTTTTCAAATGATACCTTAACCTTGCCAATAGGGTACGGTTCAAATCGGTCTCTCAAGCAATTTCGTATTTGTTGCTCGAACGTATCGTTGTTCCCCTGTTCCATAGTGTTTAAATACGGCTCGATACCTACTATCTTTCCCGAATTATTTACACCTATAAGCAGTATTCCACCTTCGGCATTTAAAAAGCCTGCTATGGTCTTTAATGGAGAAAATAAAACATCGTTGTTTTTTCGATTTTGCTGCGTGTTACACTCAGGTATCTCTTTAAATTCAAGTGTATGACTCTCACTTTGTTGTATAAGTTTAGATATAGGTACTTCGGCAAGGCTGGTTTCTTTTGCTTCCCTCGCATCCCGCCGTTGATAAATCAACGCTTCAATTGTTGTGTCCCTAATTTTCAGTAAGGATACCCAAACTTCTTCCTGATGTAATGGTGAATCTTTGTAATGTTTTCTAATGTCGAATATAAAATCATAAAAAAGCGGAAATTCGTTTTGAAGTTCGGCGCTGTCGCAATACGCCTCCAATAACTGTTCGCCGTTCATCCTACCGTAAGGTTCAAGTTGTCGCTTGCGTTCTGCAAGATTATCTTCGGCCTTCTTCTCTGTGTTTTTCATAGTTCACCTGTCCTTTTCTGGTCGGTCTGAGCAATGGCAGGTTAGACAGGCGGGAAAAACCTTACCACTGCTCAAACCGCTTGACCGGTAGCTTGCCGGTCGTCCCGATTTTTATTTCTCTGGATTTTAACTGATACTGCCCGAAAAGCAATGTTTCGGCTTGGTTTTCCTTGTCTGTCAGCGGTAAAACAGGTATAATTACACTCGACTAACCAGCAAAAAGAATAAATCTCAGTAGCACCATTATCCTGCTCTTGCTGCTTGGCCTCGGTGGTTTGTTGCTTCGCAGAAAACGAAGGCTATTATGAAAGGATAAGAAAAATGAAAAAGGTACTAATTTTAACGACATTATTGCTCTTTACTGGCTGTGAATCACCGGAAGAAAAACAATTGAAGCCCAAAGGCGCAGTCCTGGAACAAAAACAAGGGGATATATTTGACCGGATAGGAGCGAAACCTCTGACATTTGACCCCAATCTATTACCTCAAAAAGAAAGTGCACTCGTTGACCTCGGCCCTGCCCCCACCCCCAACATAGAGGCGTTTTATAAGCTCTTGGAGAAGAAAGAGCGGAAATTTATGGAGTTGGCCGACCTCCTTTTCCAATTGCAGCAGCAAACCAAAGTGAAGCACGATGACTGGGAAACAATTATTTCGCTCTTGGGTCAGATGAATTTGCTGTCGGATGCTCTCTTTTGCCAGGAGATAGTTCAGGAGATTGATGCAAAATTGAGCCCTGAATTGAGGCAACACGCATTGGACACAATGCGCAAACGAAAGCAAAAACGAAAGCAATGGATAAAACAACTTCCCTCTGAAAAGCGCCAAGAGCTTTTGCGCCTGACCCGCTTACTAAACGAATGGATGCAGGCCGAAATTGAACGACAGAAACTTATCGTGCGTTTCCAGGAAGCCTATCCGGAAAAATGGCGGCAAAAACTACTCGAATACGATATTGAACAGGAAAAGCAGCGTAAATATGATTTTGAACAACAAATACGCGAAATCAATGCGCAATTGGAAAGGGAATACCAACAACGGCAAATGATAGGCGCAATAGAAAGCCTCAAACCTGATCCCTATCAAGAATATCTTGACCGTCAAAAGGAAAGAGATGTCCGTCAAGAGGAAAGAGATTTCCGCAGAAAACTTTTGAATATTTTGAATAACCTTGAGTAAGTCCAAATTTCAGCTTGAAAACAAGAATGGTAACTGTTTACGTCCTTCAGGGAAAAGACAAACGGTACGTCGGTATAACCAATAATCTAATTCGGCGATTAGCCGAACACAAGTCAGGACACACCAAAAGTGCACAAATCATCGGCCAATTTAAGCTTCTGCATACGGAAGAATTTCCCGATTACAACTCCGCACGAAAAAGAGAAAAGTTTTTGAAGAGCGGGCAGGGAAGAGAGTTTCTCAATAGTTTGTAAGCTGGCAACAGGGTCCGCCTCCGGCGGATAAAGTTCGAACTTGCCCGCCGAAGGCGGGTCCCCTTGGGGCTATTCGTGAAACGGTGAACCATCTAACCGCTCAACTGTCCAGCGCCTTTTAGATTATCAAACCGGATACGACCGTTTCAAATACCATAGTGCTGTCAACGACGCCCTGGACGCTGGTGGTGTATTTTCTCCGCCTGAATTTCGTGATATGGCCAAGCAGAAGCAATCTTTGTCCCGGCTCGACAACAGAGCGAAACTTCGCTGACTCTATGCCGGCAAAGCCGATAAAGCCCTTCAGCTCATAAATCAGCTTCACAAAAAAGCACGAAAGCTGAGCTGCGGCCTCGACCATTATTACGCCGGGCATCAACGGCCGGCCGGGGATGTGCCCGCGAACCCAGAATTCATTTTTCGTTACATCCTTATAGGCCAGAACAAGAAGTTTTTCCTTATCGTACCAGAGGATGCCATCGAGCTGCTGCATCTCAAATCGTTGGGGATTTGCTTTACCAATCGCTTCTTTATCGAATATGGGTTCTGCCGTCAGGTCTATTTTCGATAAATCAAATAATAATGGCGGCGGCATTATTGACCTCGATAGGGTAGCATTCTGCGCATTTGAGGCGCCGCTATCCGGCCGGTCCCGGTAAGCCCCGTTAGAAGTCCCCGCTATCAGCGGGACAAACAGCGGCTGTTTACTTCTAAGGCGGTAAGCCCATTAGCCGGCCGCAACCGAGCCGAAATACGCACAGCGTTCAGCGCTTACGAATGCCTGTGATAATTTATTGGGTTGACCTGATTTCAAGAACGCGGCTGCGAACAACTTGAGCAGCCTGCTTGACTTTCTGCATTTGCTTGCGAACC
>JAUXAL010000093.1 GCA_030619925.1 Phycisphaerae bacterium
ATCGCTAGCAATGATATAATAATTATCTTTTGAAAATTCGCATCCGTCAATTTGCCCCGTAGCTCCCAAATGGTCTACATTTATTTTTCTAATTAAAGAAAACATCTCATCTTGACCAAAGACCAATTGTGTAAATAATACGAATATAATGATACCCATACTCATCTTCTTGATTATTAACATACCTGTATCCTCTATATTAATTATTGTAAAATTACAAGAATCACACTCGTCGCGGTAGGAAAAAGTGATGAAGCAACTATACGTATTATAGCATCTGAAGAACCGTTATCAAGCAGTTTCAGATTATGCTTCCACTTCTTCGTGAGGATTATCTCCTTACCCGATGCTTTTTTGCGTTGTGCTAACGACCAATTTATGAGACCGAAAAATCATTGAAATAGGGTAACACTCCGCAAAGTAGGTTTCAAGAAGAAACCGGAAGGAGTGTTACCGATGGGGGAAATAGGGAAGTTTACCGATTTCGTGTATTTACTTCTTTTTCTTCTGTCTCTGTACGTCTTTGACATCACTTTTCTTCTTGAACCTCAAAAATCGGTAAACGTCCCCAATATTCACTCTCTGAGCGCTATTTCTGTCAGTCGAACCACTCGTCTTCGGGGTCAAAGGCTGGGATAGAGACGTTGACGATTCGCATCCTGCCTACCGCGCGGTTGCTATTTCCCCAGTATCCACTGCTCTTTGGTCACGTCCTCGGCATCTACATAGCTTACATGCCAGTCCAAATACAACACGTTACAGCCGCTCCTATGGCGCTGCCTGGCCACGCGTCGACCCATGCTAATACCCGTATCCTCAGACATGGGCAGATGGGTGGGACGAAACACGTCATTACTTCCGAGACCAGGGTCGGTGGCTGATGTGATGATACTACGCCATGGTCCATCTTCATTGTCGGCCAAGTAAATCTTCTCAGCGGGTCGGCGAACTTTTGTCAATTTGGTCGCTTGGTGCTGCGAGCTCGACTCGTATTTGGGTTCGCCGGGGTTACGATAACCGTTGATAACATAGCCAAGGGTCTGCTTTTTGTCGGGATAGCTGGGACAGCGAAAGATCTTTACGGTGCGGTAATCATTGTCGATGGCCCTTTGGGCCAGATAGGGCATAAAGAGTATGAACCAGGGTTCTATGGTCGTTCCACTTCCGTGGCCACGCGGCATAAACTGATCGAAGTTTTCGGCATAAAAGTTAACGCCGTAGCCGATTTGCTTCAAATTATTGCGGCACACCACTGATTTTGCCTGTTTCCTAACTCGCTGCAATGCAGGCATCAATATCGCCATCAGCAACGCAATAATCGCAATCACCACCAGAAGCTCTATCAAAGTAAATGCTTTTCGTTTGAACATGATGGTTCTCCTTTTTTTCTGGAGGTTTTTCCAAACTGACATTTCTAATCCAGTCTGATGCACTCCACCGCTGAGTTTATCTGCCGTAATTGTAACACAACCACCCGCAGCAACGCAAGCTAAAAGTGCAGCATAAAAGGTGTTCTGGGCAGGTCAAAAAGAGCCCCTGCCGTGTGGAGAGAGAGAGCAAAATGAGTCCTACAGGGACTTGTATGCCGTTCAGTAGTCCTTTCCTGTTGCACAGATTTTCCTTGACAGAAAGGTGGCCAATCTGGTATAAATGAAAATGGTGGAGTTTACGTATGCGCAAGCAGGTATCTGTGGATTTTGGCCTTTTGACCTGTGGAATCTTTGTAGTTTTGATGTGAGGAGGAGTTATTATGTGAGGCACAGAACTGTATAGAGACTTTGTGCCGCAGAGTGAAGATTTCTACATTTCAATTAACAGCTCATATTGAGCTTTTGAATGAAGGAGGTGAAGTAAACTCATATAGAAATTGTCCTGGGCATATATGGAATTTAGTGAGAGTGTAAATTGTAATCGGTGGTTTTGTATTTCTATTTTTTTGTAGGAGGATAGCTATGCGCAAAAAACTAATTCTTTTCTATAAAGTGTTTTAACTTGAAGTTTTTCACCAAGAACAGATGACAAATATTAGCAAATAAAAGGAGAAAACAAAATGTTTCACCAATCTTCTAAACAAATTTTACTCGGTATTTTCGTCGCATTGTTGTTAATAACAATGCCAGCCTATGCTGTAAAAAAGTACAAAATCTCCAACTACGGAGGTGCACACCAGATCTGGTTTGAAGCCGAGGATTTCGATGAACGCAATCCCCCCACTAATGAGTATTACCCGGTTGTTGACGCGGATGGCGCGTTCGGTAAAGCTATTAACCGGGCAGGCGACGCCGGCGGCAGGATTCGCTGGACATTCGATATCAGTGCAGCCGGGGGCGAGGGCGGTACCTGGTACTTTTGGGGACGAGTAATAATTCCGTACAATGAGTCGGATTATATGCTCGTGGAGGGAGACCCAGGTGACGCAGAGATTCCCACTGGCCCCCCCTTCCCAGGAGGTAGGGACACACAGCCATTCATTGATGGTGATGACCGAATTTTTGAACAAAATGTGGGACCTCCCTGGGGATGGACAGCCACAAACACCGTTCTCCTAGTCCCAGAGGGTCATGTTAAAGAGCTTCAAGATGGCCAGAACACGATGTACATCTATCACAGGCAGGGGATTGAGGTCGTGTTCTGGGATGTCTTCATGTGGACAGATGACCCTGACTATGTGCCCACCGATGAGGATTATATAAATGCCACGACATTTCTTCCTGGCGCAGCCTCTGATCCAAGTCCGGCTGGGGATGAAACAGATGTGCCGCGAGATGTGGTCCTTAGCTGGGAGCCGGGAGTGTTTGTGCCGCCAGTCAACGGGCACACAGTATACTTCAGTGAGAGCTTCGAAAACGTCAACGTCGGCATCGGTGGAGTCACCCAGGATGCCAGCAGCTATACGCCACCTCAGCTACTTGACTTCGGCAAGACTTACTACTGGCGTGTCGATGAGGTCAATGGGCCGCCGGACTTTACGGTATACGCAGGCATGGTCTGGCAATTTACCACCGAGCCGTTCGCTTATCCCATTGCCGGTGCGAATATCAGCGCCACCGCCTCCAGCCAGTTAAACGAAAACCAAGGGCCTGAAAAAACCATCGACGGCTCAGGACTGGATGCGAATGACCTGCACTCAACTGACGAGACAGGTATATGGCTTAGCAATATGGCCGGGCCGCAGCCGACCTGGATACAGTATGAGTTTGACAGAGTTTATAAGCTGCATCAGATGTGGGTATGGAACCATAATACCCCCCTGGAGCCTGTTCTCGGTTTCGGGTTCAAAGATGTTACGATTGGGTATTCAACCAATGGGACCGATTGGCCAGTACTGGCCGATGTGCCCGAATTTGCCCGGGCCCCTGGACAGAATGATTATGCATACAATACCACGGTTGATTTTGGCGGCACCTTAGCAAATTATGTCAAGCTTACCGCCAACAGCAACTGGGGAGGCCTCATGCCCCAGTACGGTCTCAGTGAGGTTTGCTTCTTCTATATACCTGTGAATGCAAGAGAGCCCTACCCGGATTCCAGGGCAACAGGTGTGGACGTGGATGTGGTCCTGGGCTGGACATCGGGAAGAGAGGCGGTCACGCACGATGTGTACTTTAGCACCGACGAACAGGCTGTGATAGACGGTACTGCCCCTGTTACTACCGTGACCGAGACCAGCCATGGTCCCTTGTCGCTCGATTTAGGCAAGATTTACTATTGGCGGGTCGATGAGGTCAACGAAGCCGAGACCCCCGCAACGTGGCAAGGCGACGTCTGGAACTTTACGACACAACAATATCTTGTCGTGGACGACTTTGAGAGCTACAATGACCTTAACCCCGAAGACCCCGAGAGCAAGAGGATATTTAACGTTTGGATAGACGGATTCGGCATCGCGGCAAACGGCTCTCTCGTTGGTCATGATATGCCTCCTTTTGCTGAGCAGACCATCGTTCACGGCGGCAAGCAGTCTATGCCACTGTTTTACAGCAACACCGGCGGCGCAACATATTCAGAGGCCGAACTGCCGCTGAGTCCGCCGCGGAATTGGACGCAAGCCGGCGCTGCGACATTGGTGCTGTACTTCCACGGTACTGAGGGCAACACCGGGCAGTTGTATGTGAAGGTCGACGGCTCCAAGGTGGTCTATGACGGTGATGCGGGTGACATAGCGAAAGTAGAATGGACGCAGTGGAGTATCGACCTTGCATCGTTAGGCGCTAGCCTGCAGAATGTCACGAAGCTGAGTATTGGAATTGATGGCAATGGTGCCAGTGGTACATTGTACGTTGACGACATTCGGCTGTATCGGTCGGCTCCAGAGCCAGAAGCCAATTAAAGTTACAACATATTAGCTTTTTGAAGGAGGTTTATTATGTGTAGAAGAAAATTAGTCTATTTAGTTTCTTTTGTTTTGGTGCTGGGCCTGGCTGTAGGCGCCGCAGAGGCGACTTTCGACACCGTAGGTGTGTACGACCCGAACGATGCTCCCCACCACAATCAAGTCGATCAAAGTGGTACATACGATAGCCATACAGGCAACGCCGGTCCCGAAAACGTGATCGACCTGGCAACTTTTCAGGAACTCATCGGCCCTGCCTTCGACGCAGATGCCGGCGGTGTGGTAGATGCCGAAGATGCAAGGGGGAGTAAGGATGGTTCAGACATAATTGCCAACTTCGGGGTCAGCAGAACCAAATCTGTAACCTTCACCGACACTGGCGGCAATCTCACCCACGGGTCGGGCGAACAAAGCGGCGGTCGCCAGCCAACGTCGGGAAATGCGCGCTTTGGGAAAGCAGACTCCCCGGCGGACTGGGTGTTCGATATCAGCCCTATTACCGGTGGTGTGCCGGGCGAGGTGGTCACATATGTCGCCGGGACGGTGATTTACCGAAACATTCGTGAGTTGTATCCTCAGGTGATCGCGACCTTCAGCGGCGGCGGCACCGTAACAGCGAAGGCGGACATGCCTATGGGTGCTCCCGTTCAGTCCCTGGATACATTTTTCGGCTTTGTCGCGCCTCCGGGAGAAGGCATTGTGAATGTCAATTTCGATATGGCTCAGTGGACGAATTTGGATGACGTGGCGTTTATCACCTCTGCTTTTGTCCTGTTCCCAGGAGAAGCGTCTAACCCAAGCCCGGCTAATGAGGCAACCGATGTGCCACGGGATGTGGTGCTTGGCTGGAGGCCGGGAGATTATGCGCCGCCAGTCAACGGGCACACAGTTTATCTTAGTGAGAGCTTCAACAACGTCAACGACGGCATTGGCGGCATCACCCAGGATGCCAATAGCTATACTCCTCCGCAGCTCCTCGGTTTCGGCACAACTTACTACTGGCGCGTCGATGAGGTCGATGGCCCACCAGACTTTACGGTACACCCAGGCGATGTGTGGCAGTTCACCACCGAGCTGTTTTCTTATCCCATCGCCGGCACCTCTATAACCGCCACCGCTTCCAGCCAGTTCAACGAAAACACGATACCTGAAAATACTATCAACGGCTCAGGACTGGATGATAATGACCTGCACTCAACTGAGGAGGCAGATATATGGCTTAGCAATATGGCTGGGCCACAGCCGAGCTGGATACAGTATGAGTTTGACCGGGTTTATAAACTGCATCAGATGTGGGTCTGGAACTTCAATCAGTTGATTGAGCCTGTGGTCGGTTTCGGGTTCAAAGAGGTTACCATTGAGTATTCAACCAACGGGACCGATTGGGCAGTACTGGCCGATGTGCCCGAATTTGCCCAGGCACCCGGTGCGGCTGGTTACGCATACAATACCACGGTTGATCTTGGTGGCGTGGCAGCGAGATATGTCAAGATCACTGCTAATAGCAACTGGGGAGGCATCCTGCCGCAGTACGGTCTCAGTGAGGTGCGCTTCTTCCATATACCTGTGCATGCAAGAGAGCCCAACCCTGATTCCGGGGCAGCAGATGTGGACCTGGATGTGGTCCTTGGCTTCAGAGCAGGAAGAGAGGCGGTCACACACGACGTGTACTTCAGCGCCGACGAGCAGGCCGTGGCCGACGGTACTGCCGGTGTTATTAGCGTGACCGAGACCAGCCATGGTCCCTTGTCGCTCGATTTAGGCAAGATTTACTATTGGCGGGTCGATGAGGTCAATGAAGCCGAGACCCCCGCAACGTGGCAAGGCGACCTCTGGGACTTTAGGACACAAGAATATCTTGTCGTGGACGATTTTGAAGACTACAACGACTTTCCGCCCGACGAGATATGGGCGACGTGGGTAGACGGATACGAGAACCCCACAAACGGCTCCACTGCAGGCTATCCTAACCCAAATTTTACAGCGGGAGAGCATTATGTTGAGACTGCGATCGTTCACGGCGGCGAGCAGTCTATGCCACTGTTTTACAGCAACACTGGTGGCGCAGCATATTCAGAGGCCGAACGCGCTTTTGCTGTTGGGCAGAATTGGACGCAAGCCGGCGCTGCGATATTGGTGCTGTACTTCCACGGCGCCGAGGGCAACACTGGGCAGTTGTATGTGAAGATCGACGGCTCCAAAGTGGTCTATGACGGTGATGCCGGTGACATAGCGAAAGCAGAATGGAAGCAGTGGAATATCGACCTTGCATCGTTGGGTGTGAATCTGCAGAATGTAACGAAGTTGGCTATTGGGATTGACGGCAGTGGTGCCAGTGGTACATTGTACTTTGACGACATTCGGCTGTATCGGCTGGCTCCGGAGCCGGAAGCCAATTAGAGTGGCCCCCTTTGCTTCTGGCCCGCCGCCCCAACTCGCCCCCGTGCTTTCTGCGAAAGCAGAAAGGGGGGCGGGGTTAATATAGCAGATTTGCGTCAATTCGGGGCCTATATCGGCACCGATTGATTCGGTATAGGCCCCTTTTAATTGATTATTGACTATTGGTTATTGCTTCGGCCGGGGGCGGATTTCCGCTGCGCTCCAATGTTGATTATTTATAATTGGCAGCGGTTAGCGGATAGTGCATATAGAAGAAAGAATCACATAAGTTAGCTTCGAATTAGATTATGATAAGGATTATTTTGACAATGTCCCTGCATCAAGGTTTGCCGAGGCGGTTCGGGCTGAAGGTGTCCCGATTTCAGGGGCAGAGAGAAGATACGAAAGAGGATGTCATAAAGAGGGTATGTTAGAAGAACACCTTAATTCGCACGCATTTCAAACATCATTCTCCAAAGCCCGACTTAAAAAGTATAAAAAATCGATGCACCTGCCGGTTATGGATAAAATCAGGCCCAGTAGAAAAGAAATGCTCTCCATAGAAGGCAAAACAGCTTTTCTCGGACCTAAAAAAGATATGGACGATATTATAGAAGCCATCGTAAAGGTCACAAAGAATACCGATAGCCTGGCATAGCACTGAAGAGGAATTGGCCTTCTCTGCTTGCCATCAACCTGAGGTGACCGGGGAGAGGGGATGGGCTAACGTCGATGCTTACGGAAACAAGCGGGGCCTATACCGAACTAATTAGTATAGGCCCCGAATTGGTGCAAATCTTTATGTCATTCCCGCCCCGCATCCCCGCATCATGGTGCATGGTAAACTCTGTGCGGGGCGGAAATCCAGTTAGCATCATATCAACCTTGTTACGAGGTCGGTCACAGTTGCTCTTGCAGATCATCGTCCAGCGGTTGTAACCGTAAAGCTCCAGACACTGCCTTCGTATTTTGTAGTGCCGTCGGCCTCAACCTCATCAATTCGCCAGTAGTATGTCTTGCCTTTGTCAAGGGTTCCGGGATTATAGCTCGTCTCTGCCTGGTTGCCTATGAACGCCGGTGGACTGCTGTCGCCGAAGTACACATCGTGCGAAGCGGCAGTAAGTCCCGGCATCCAGCTAAGAGTAACCATCTTCGGTATGTCTGTGGCACCATCAGCTGGGTCGGGTTGCGTAGCGTTACCAAGCACAGTCGTAAAGCTCCAGACATCGCCGGTGCGTTTGGTACCGTCGGCCTCGACCTCATCGACCCGCCAGTAGTAAGTGGTGCTCACCTTAAGTAATCCGGGGTCATAGCTGGTCTCTGCCTGGTTGCTTATGAACGGCGGCGGATCGCTGGTGCCGAAGTACACATCGTGCGAAACGGCAGCAGGTGCCGCTATCCACGTAAGCATGGGTGATAGCTGTATCTGGGTGGCACCATTAGCCGGGCTCGGAAACCAGGCGTTTAGGTTGAACCCCAATAGTTCAACTTCGGCGATCTGCATACTATTGGCACTTGCAGCGTCTCGAACGGCCGTGAACAGAACTTGATAGTGATCGTATACTACCTCATTTTCAAACAAAATCGGCGTTTCGTTTATTGTGAAGCGTGGCCACGCCGTCTCCTGGTTGAAATCGACGATCTCACCACTGGCAATAAACTCGTACGGCCCATCTATGCTCACATTAGAACCAGAGAGTTCAAATGCAACCGGATCACGCTCTGGCGCGTCATTAGCTGTGGTGAAAGTCAGTACAGTAACGATACTCTGGCTGGCTGATGCTGTCACCTGGAAGCCAGTGGGCTGAGTTGCTCCTTTGAAATGCAGATACTTCGTCGAGGTGTCATCATCGATTGCCAAGGGAGGTGCTTCAGCACTAGGCCAATCTCCATCGTCCGGAACACCCTTGACGGTATCCCCTGGGGCAGTAACATCATACAGAGGCGTAAAGCTCCAGATATCGCCGGTGTGTACCGTGCCATCGGCCTCGACCGCATCGACCCGCCAGTAGTAAGTAGTGCCGAATTTAATGGGTCCTGGATCAAAACTGAACTCTGTCGTGTTGCCTATGAGCGCCGGTGGACTGGTAGTGCCGAAGTACACATCGTGCGAAACGGCAGAAGCTCCCGGCCACCAACTAAGAGTCGCATCCGGGGCCACATCAATGGCACCATCAGCCGGGTTGGGTTGCGTAGCAATTTCACTGACAGTCGATAAATCAGTCGTAGTCGTAAAGCTCCAGACATCGCCGATGTGTTTAGTCGTGCCGTCGGCCTCGACCTCAACGATCTGCCAGTAGTAAGTAGTGCCTACTTCAATGGGCCCGGGATAATAGGTGACCGCTTCCTGGTTGCCTATGAACGCCGGTGGACTGCTCGTGCCGAAGTACAAATCGTGTGTGACGGCAGTATCTCCCGCCGCCCAGCTAAGAGTGGTACCCAAGAGCACACCTTCGGCACCATCAGCAGGGTAAGGTAGCTTAGGCATCGGTGGCGCCGCAGGATTCAGCACCGTGTAGTCGCGGTCGGTGGCGATGCTATAGGCGCCGTCGGCAACGATCGTGCCGTCGGTTATCAGTTGCTGCATGCCGGCTACGTCAAGGCTGGCACTGCCGATCCGGAACAGGCCCCCGGTGTAAATGATCTTGGTGTCGGTAATCTTGATATCCAGCCCCTCGGCCTGAAGCAGACCGCCATTTATGAATACCCTCACCTGGCCGATGTCTTCGCCGCCGTCTTTACCCAGTCTGAGATCGCCGCCGGTGATCATCTCACCATCGTTGATCGTCAGGTGTGCGGTGCCATCGAGGTTATCGCTCACATTCAAATAGCCACCGGAGTAGAAGCTCCCGCCGTTCATGGTAAATGTAGCCGACCCGTTGTTGTCGTCGTTGATCGTGCTGTTGCCGCTCACGGTGACCGTGCCGCCATCCATTATCACCTCGCTGGTTGCCGGGTCACCCGCGTCGTTATTCATTAAGAACTCCCTGGTGCTGATCGTCGGGTTACCGCTGATGTGCAGGTATCCCGTGTTGCCTCCGTCGTTAACGACTTGAAGGTCATCGCAAGTTACCGTTGCGTTGCCGCTTATGGTCATGCGAGCCTCATATACTCCCAGTGCAGAATTGTGGGGGATGTATATAGTGTCCGCAACGGTGACGGTCGCGTTCTCGCCGATATTGCAGATGGCGGGGCCGTCCTCGCCGACGTCAAGATCGTCGCCGACATTAAGCGTAGCGGTTCCGTTTACGTCCAGGGTGGCAAATGCGGTAGGTTCGTCTGCGAGGTATAGCTCGTCGGGGGCATTAAGCGTAGCGTTGCCGGTTACGATCACGTGACCCACTGAGCCGTCGTCGTCGGCGATGGTCATATCGTCGCCCACGTTGAAGACCGAGTTGCCGGTTAAGGTCATGGTACACTGTGAGCCAGTTAGGTCGGGGAAGTAACCGTCGTCGCCAAAGCTGATGACCGCGTCGCCGCCGATATTGATGTAGCCCTCACCATCGTCGACCTCAAAATCGTCCACGATAGTAACCGTAGCAGTCCCGCTTATGTCCAGGTAGCCCACACCGGTGGGCTGGTCGGCGATTTTTAAATCGTCGAGATTGAGGGTTGCGTTGCCGCCGATAGTGATGTGCCCCTCGCCGTTGTCACCGGCTTTCAAATCGTCCAGGTTAATCGTTGCGGTTCCGCTTATGTCCAGGTAGCCCACAGCAGTGCCAGCTCCACCGATGACTACATCGTCAGCGTTTAGGGTTGAGCTACCGCTGATATTGACGTAGCCCTCACCCTCGTCGACCTTGATATCGTCCGCGATGGTAACAGTGGAATCAACGATGTTAATCGTACCCACGTTGTTTGCGTCATCGGCGGCATAAAGGTCATTACCGCTACCTGTTATGGTCAGAGTACTTCCGCCCAGGATATCGATCTGACCCCGACCCGTCTGATAAGTGGCGGTTGCCAATCTGCCGTCTATGGTAAGCGAGCTGCCGTTGTTCAGCGTAAACACAGCGGTCGTCGATCCGTCGGGGGCCCCTTGAATGGCTAGCGGGCTGCCACGGCTGACCACACCAGCGATGATGTCGATCGCGATGGTGTCGCTGTTGGTGTACTTGTCGCCGCGCTCTTCGTTGGGCCAGGTCCACACCGAATCGGTCACGGTCCAGTTGGCGGGGGTCTCCCAGAGGCCGTCACCCGCGCTGCCGTTCCAAAGGTACAGTGCTGCGTTGGCCGTGCTGCCCAGCGCGAGAACAAACGTCATTATATAAATCAATTTTTTACACATAATAATCCTCCTTCTAAAAAGTTAAGATGATTAGGTTTTGGCTACACACCAAAACCCTCGTCGTCCTTAACAAAACGACCGATTCATCCTTCGTAGTAAGACTACTACGGAGAACGGATAAAAACTACTTCCTTCACTAAACTCCTTGCTTGCCCAGGACAATTCTTATTAGGACTTTACTTTACCTCCTTCCTTGGGTTCCCAAACGCTTTTTACCGCGTTTGGGGTCCCCTTCAAAAGCCCAATATGAGCGGTTGATTGAAATGTAAAAATCACAACTGCGAAGCACAAGTTTCTTGCTTAAAACTCTCTACCTCGCTCATTAACCTTTCAGCTAAGCTAATCTACCTAAAAATTATAGAAATTCCACCCACTGAAAAACGAAAAATCTATGGATACCCGCCTACGCGGGCACAGGCATCACCTATCTGATTTATACCAGATTAGCCGCCTTCCCGTCAAGGGAAATTTACGAAAAATTTGCCTTGCAGCAACTATTCCTCCGTCTTTGCACGTGTGCCTGCGCAACCGCAGGTGCAGGCAATAGCCGGTTCGAGTATAAACTTGTAGCCTTAAATGCTATGTTTGCTCTCAGTGCCGGGGCCGGTCTCTCGGAGAAAGGTCCAGCCAGAGATCCGCAAGGATAGCGTACTCGAGGAAATCCACTTTATTGTCCGCGCTTAAATCCGGCGAATTGCTGCTCGTTTCCAACTATTTGGCTGCAAAGTCTGCCGAGTTCTCAGAATCTACTACCCCGCTGTAAGGGGTCGACCGCCGAAAAACACCCGATCTTGCAGTACCAAAGTAAAGATAAAGCCCCTCGGCTGAGAGGACCATCGTATTGGTCACGTTGTTGCCGTTGGTACCGGCGACAGGGTTGGTCAACCCTTCGTTCCAGGGCAACCAACTCTCACCACCGTTGCGACTAATGAAAAGCCCATCGCGTTCGGTAGCCAGATAGAGCGTGTCAGGATTATACAGGTCTACGATGATCTTGTAGAATTCCTGGTTAACGTCCAGCCCGTTGGTAATTTCAAACCAACTCGCGCCAGTGTTCGTGCTCTTCATTACCGTCCCGTGGAAACTATCTCGGCCTTTTCCTTCGTTCTCTCCATTCTTTGAACAAGCATACATCACATTTGGATCCCGGGGATCAAAATCGATAGAAAAGACCCATTGCTCATCGGGCCAGCCGTTGTCCCACATTTCCCAGTGCGCTGCGCCATCTGTTGAACGATTTGCTCCGTTGTAAGTGCCGGCATAGATGATATTGGCGTCTTCAGGATGAAAGACGAGACAAAAGACGCCATCGTTAGTCCAGCCGACATTGCTCTCGCGCCAGCTTTGGCCTGCGTCCGTGCTTTTGTAGATACCAGCAGGAAATGTGCCAAAGTAAATTATGTCGGGGTTCGTAGGGTGAAAGAGAATAGACGTATACGGATACAGTGGCCGGTTGTCCCAGCGTGGCCAGAAGACACCAAAGTTGCCGAAAGCACGCATCTGCTGCCACCTATGGTACATAGTATGCGGGGTATCGTAATAATAAAGTTCGTAGCCCAAGGTGCCACATATTAACGTTCCGTCGGTGGTCATTGCCAGTGTGCGGATTTGGGGAGTATCCAAGCTACTGCTGATGTCGTTCCACGTGGTACCACCATCCGTCGATTCGAATACTCCCTCTTCTGTTGCCACATAAACGGTGGCAAAGCGGCCACCGGGCTGGATAAGGATTTGGTTGATATGTTTGCCATACATTTTCATATCGGTCCCGTTGGCGCCGATATCGAAGTCCATCGCATCGTAAGACTTATAAATTCCTTTCCCCCAAGTACCCAACCAGACCTCGTTTGTGTTTGTTGGGTCGATCGCGAATGTGTAGTAGCCCTGGCGAAAAGGATCGTCAACAACAACGCTGGGCGTGAGGAAGTTTTTGTCGTAGAACGTTGCCCCGCTGTCATCCGAACGGTACAGGCCGCCTGGGTTCGCTCCGACAAAGATGCGGCTCGAATTAGTCGGGTCAATTTGAATCTGCAGGCTATGGACCTCCGGCACAGGCTTGTTGCTACGATCCTGTTGCCACGTCACCGACCCATTGCCTGTATTGATGTCGCCTGAGTGCACGCCGCAGGCTTGACTTCCAACATATATCTTGTCACCGCCCACCGCGCAGGAGGTCAGCACATACGTACATAGACCTGTGTTGTAGCTGGTCCAGCTATCACCACCATCGGTACTGACCTGCAGGCCATCATCCATAGCAGCGGCAAAGAGCATATTATGGTTACCGGGATGTATCCTTATGGCGCGACACTCATTGCTGGTAGTAAGTATTTTGCTCCATGTCGAGCCAGAATCGTCCGATTTATAGACACCGGCATCATCAGTAAACGTATAGCCATCGGGTTTCATACACCAGTCTGGTACTGAACAAGCGCCCAAGCCACAGGCATATACAATTGTTGGATCAAGCGGATCTACTTCGATGTCGTAGGCACCTATATCAGGAAAGTTTTGCAACTGCGTCCAGGTCGTACCACCGTCAGTCGATGTGTAGGCGCCATAGATGTGTGTCGTAAGATAGACAATATCTGGATTGCTTGGATGAATTGCGACATCAAGTATACTTCTCGGTAAATCACCTGTGATATCGGTCCAGCTTATGCCGGCATCGATTGATTTATACAGTTTCCCTCCGTGCAGGGTGGGGCCGAAGGCCGAGGCGTATACCTTGCTGCCATCTGCCAACACACGGTTCACGAGAAACGCTCCATCACTTGAGAAGTCGGCAATTTCCTCCCACGTTAAACCGGCGTCGGTCGATTTCCAAACCTTCGGTTTTGTTCGGTCCGCAGAGTAGATGATACTACTGTTAAATTGATTCAAGCTCAGCGCCGTACAAGAGACAGGTGCATCTTCGAGTAAGTCCCAAGTTGCACCGGCATCTGTCGTTTTCCATGTGCCAGCAAGCCAGGTAGCGGCGTACGCGGTCGATGGATTATCGGGGTCGATGATCAACTGGGGCTGCCCCCAGACTGTGCACATGATGAAGTGCTTGTTGAGTTCCGACCAGGAATCACCTGTGTCAGTGCTCTTGTAAATCTGACCGCGTTTTCCTATGCTGGCGGCATAAACAGTATCGGGATTAGTGGGATCAACGGCCACCGAAGTGATTCCGTATGACTTGGGTACGTCAAGCACCGTCTCCCACGAGTCACCGCCATCGAGCGTGCGGCGGACCATCGCCCAGTCCTGGAAGGGTTTGGGATTGTAGCCACTATAAACAATGTCGGGATTGGTAGGGTGAACAGCGATGCTGTAGGTATAATCTACCTCGGATTGGTGCAGAAATCGCCAGTCCCCACCATTGGTCCTCTTAAAAATACCGAAGCCATTCTTGAGCGTATAAATGGTACCTGGGTCCGATGGTGCTGGGGCCAGGGCATGGACCGACCCAAAGCGGAAGCCATAGCCATGAAAAGGGTCGATAATCTTGTCCCAGGTAGTGCCACCATTCGTTGTTTGGAGGACTTCTTCGGTATCGGCTACATACCAGACTGTTTCCTGGTCGTGAGGGCTGGCCACAATCTCGTCAGCAAAGATGTGTGGTGCGATACCGCCTTCGGTGATAAAGGTCCAGGAGTTGCCCCGGTCAGTAGTTTTAAAAGTTCCCTCGGCACCGATTGGCGTCGCATAGACAGTTCCACTGCCAGGCACATTGGGTACAGCCAAGAGCGAGATGCCGACGTTGAACAGTCCTTGGTTGATGGGCATCCAGGTCGCGCCGCCGTTCGTGCTTTTTATAATCCCATGGGCTTGGCACGGCAAGTAGAGAATGTCGCTATTGCGTGGGTCAACTGCAATATCCAGCAAACCGCTGGTAAACCCGGATGTTATAATGCAAGTCCAGCTGTGTCCGCCGTCGCTCGACTTATAGAATTCACCTGGACTCAAGCGCCTCAGTCTTTTTCAGCGGAACAGCGGAGGGGGAAGAGCAGGGGCTTTTGTATTATCTCGATTAGGTGACCCCAGCATTGACAATTTCGAGGACATCCCACATGAAAACTGCGCGAATGTGGTATGTAGGTTCTCGGCTCCTGGGCTCGTGGACCGCCCCCAGGGGCTAAGCCTAAAGAACAATTTGCTCATCTTTGTTTTTAGTGAAAAAACACAGGTTTTTCGAATGCCGGATCTGGGTCGTAGGTTCATAGCGGGGGCGACATAGTATGCGGCATCTATGTAGACTGGGTCCAATTCGGACTGATTAACAAACTGGATCAACTCAATTGTTCTTGTGCTTTCCAGCTTAATCTTTTGCAGGTCCTCATGCTCAATAGTGACGTATTTGCCCTTC
>JAUXAL010000047.1 GCA_030619925.1 Phycisphaerae bacterium
CCTAACTATCTTAGGTATTCTTACTACGCCAACAGATGTTTGGACGATTCATTAGCCAGCCGAATTAAAAGCTGTGTGCAAGCTTATAATCTATACCTAAGTATCTTAGGTATTATTGCTACGTTTTTACCTCTTTCGCAGTTTCATTAGTCAGATATGGATTTGCCTATGGTATTACGGCTCGGTTATAGATACGAACGTCATCAATCAGGCCGGAGAAGAAACTGGCTGCGTCAAGGGTGGCTCCAGCGCCTAAATGCAGGCCACCATTCGCAGATTCCAAATGGTCTTGCGCCTGGGTGTCTTTGGCAACTTCAGTGCCATCAACGTAAAGGGTTCTATAGGAACCATCCCACACAAGACCTATGCGATGCCACTCGCCGTCTGTGACCACTGTTTGTGACAGGAGCGTACCTCCAGTGCGGCCGGAGCCTTTCAACTGGGTCATCAGTGCTCCGGCTTGTGGATCGGTCAGAAGCCAGTTTCCACCGCCTGCCTGAGATATAACCACTTGTCCCGAGGCACCGCCCTTAACCCAGGCAACCACGCTGAACGCTCCATCTGCTGGGTCCAAGATACGGTCGGTGCTGACATAATCATCGGTCCCATCGAACGCCAGCGCTCCATCTACCTTACCGCCGGTAGGCTGCCAGAGCGGATTACCATTGAGGGTGCCATCGTAGTTGCCGGCGCTGTCGTAGACGATGCTGCCTTCTGCCTCGTCCAGTGCCCAGTATGCTATTAGCGTCGGGTCATACACTTCCTCAAAGAAATGCTCAGCAAGGACAATCAGGTCCTGGACATCTACTATTCCATCACCCCAAGGCATCGGGCCAATATCGCACAATGGCTCGTCCGTGCCCCAGTGGTCAACCATTATGCACATGTCTGCGGAGTCGACAATTCCGTCGCCGTTGAAGTCAACGACAGGAAGGATTGACACCTGCCACATGTCCCAACTACCAACCCCGCCAGGTCGGTTGGACATAAAGGAGAGGGTAGAGCCGTCACCCGAGAGGCTCGGGGAAAATTCGTAAGCCGAACTGTTGACAGTTGGTCCAAGATTCACAGGCGTGCCCCAATCGTCGTCTGTGGTTGCCCGCGTCGTCACCCATAGGTCGAAACTACCTGACCCTCCGGGCCGCCTGGAGTCAAAAAAGAGCGTCAGGCCGTCGGCCGAGATGCTGGGCCAATGGTCCTGAGTCGAGCTGTTGACAGTTGGCCCAAGATTCACCGGCGTGCCCCAGTCATCCTCTGTCGTTGCCCGCCTCGTCACCCATATGTCGTCATTGCCGTACCCGCCGGACCGGTCAGAGGCAAAGAAGAGCGTCCGGCCGTTGGCCGAGATGCTCGGCCCACCGTCGATAGACGAACTGTTGACCTGAGACCCAAGATTCACCGGCGTGCCCCAAGGGTCGGAGACCGTAGGCCGCGTTGTTAGCCATATGTCGAGAGCACCATACCCACCGGGCCGATCGGAGCCAAAGTAGAGCGTAAGGCCGTCAGCCGAGATGCTCGGCCCACCGTCTGAAGACGAAGTGTTGATGGACGGTCCAAGATTCACGGGTTCTCCCCAGGGGTCGTTTGTCGTTGCTCGCGTCGTCACCCATATGTCCCCATAATACCCACCGAACCCACCGGAGCGCTTGGATTGGAAGTAGAGAGTCAAGCCGTCGGCCGAGATACTCGAGCTAACTTCGTTAGCCGAGCTGTTGACTGTTGGCCCAAGATTAGTGGGAGTGCCGAAGGTGAAATCTGCATTCGCGACGTCCGCAGGCAGACTTACCACCAATGCCAAAAGCAGAATTGTCAGCATTCCGCCACAGCGGATCTTCGATTTTGCCGTTTTCATCTTTTTCTCCTTTTAAAGCTTCATACTGTGCGCACATTTACCGCCTTAGCCTTGTCTTTACGAAAATCTCTTTGATTGAACGCCATTTAGATTATCTCCTCCTAAGCGTTTATTGTACGCAGGCATTATAACATCAAACCAGTCCTTGTCAATTAAAAAACCGGTGAAATCGTATGGAATATTCATCTCATCCGGCTGGGATTTTGTGGCCGAGACCGAAAACGGCACCGAGGACATCTGGTGGATTCTCGCTCGTGCTACGTAGCGCGCTACTTCGCAGAGTAGCAAAGGCCAGGATTATCCCCGGCTGTGGTGGGAACTGATCGAAGAGGGCTCGACGGCGTTGGCTGAGAACTAGCTGGTAGGGGTTGAGAATTGACTATTGACTATTTTCTATTGACTATTGTCCGCGCCTGCGCGGGGATGACAGCCATCGATTGAAACGTAAAGGAGCATTACTCTTTTATTTGTTTGTTTCGGTGTTGAATATAGACTTCGCGCATCGCCACGTAGGGTTCCAGGGACGCGGCCTTGAAGTCTTCGTAATCTCCGATGCGAAATGAGTTTTCGTTCGTCATCTTCCCTGCCGTTATTGCAGCCGAAGTCTCCCATGGTTCCACGTAGGCCACCGGATTAAGAAATAAATCGCCCACCAGGCCGACCGCATCCCGCGAGGTGGACGGGCCTAACAACGGCAAGACGATATAGAAGCCGTTGTCTATGCCGTGCACCGCCAGTGTCTGGCCCAGGTCTTCCTCAACAGGTTCCAGGCCCAACCTGTCTCTCGCCGGGTCACCGAAGCCCAGAACACCTTCGGTGGTGTTGACCACAAACCGGCGCAGCTCAATGTTAGCGGAATCTTTTTTCCCCTGCAGCAGGCAGTTTGCGAAACGAATGGGCGTGGTGAGATTGTTAAAGAAATTGCGGATTCCGAACCGGGCCGGCTCTGGTGTCACATCCCTGTACACCTGGCCGATGGGCTTGACCACCCAGAAGTAGAGTTTGTCATTGATATTGAACATCATCCGGTTCAGGGGCTCCAGCGGGTCGGCCACCTCAACCGCCTGCTCGGCAAGCTCGGCTTCCAGCAAGTCAAACTCCTCATCCAGCAAGTCAAAATCCTCATCTCGATTCTCGATTCTTGATTCTTGATTCTCGTCGAGTATCGAGCATCGAGTATCGAGATTCGAGTTCTCGGAGACCGCGCAGCCCGCAGTCATGACAGCCAATACGACGATAGTCAGAGAACAGAGGACAGAGGACAGAGGAAAGATTTCTGTCTTTGCCGTAAGGCATCCTGTGGACTGTCTTCGGTCTTCTGACTTTTGTCTTCTGACTTCTGTCTTCTGTCTTCTGTCTTCTGTCATCTGTCTTCTGTCTTCTGTCATCTGTCTTCTGTCTTCTGTCATCTGTCTTGCACCATCTTATCGCACTGGTTTCGAATTTTCAAGTCTCTTTTCCAAAAGGTTTCACTATAATCAGCATTTGCGGCAGGAGGGTAAGGGCGGCAAGAAGTGCAATGAACATGGCTAATGCAGTCAGCAGGCCGAAATAAACAGTGGGAACGAAATTGGACAGGGCCAGGATGGAAAATCCAATGATAATAGTAATCGACGTATAATACATAGCATGGCCAATGCTTCGGTGGCATCGATGCATCGTAGGTAGGTACTTACGGTCTTTCTGAAACTCATTTCTGAATCGGTGGATATAGTGAATCGTGTCATCGACGGCAATTCCTATGCTAATGGCCGCTATGGTTATGGTCATCATGTCGAGAGGGACTTTCAGCCAGCCCATCACACCGAGCACGACTGCGACGGAAAGCACGTTGGGGAGCATGGCGATAAGAGCTATTCTCAACGACCTAAACACCACCAGAAACATCCCGGTCAGCACCAGCACAGTGATGCCCAATGTCAGTATCTGGGAGCCGAAGAGGCTTTGCAGCATGTTATTGTACAGGACCAGCATGCCGGCAAGATGAACATGGTCGGCGTCAAGCCCCAGTATGCCGGGCAGGTATGCCTTGATCTTCTTGAGTAGCTCGTTACGTCTCAGAGTCTTCTCCGAATCCCTGACCCGGACCCAGAAGCGGACCTGATTATGCTCCACCGAAACATAGGGCTTGGTCAGCATGGTCTTGAATTCGTCCGGGGTTTCACTATAGAGCAAAGCGAGTTCAAAACTGTCCAGAGGCCTGCCACTGTTCAACCTCTCGGTAATTGCCAGCATGGTGCCCAACGACAACACCTTGCCGGTTTCCGGTAGGCTGTCAAGATAGTAGTGCACCGCCTTGACGCGGGCCATCTTTTCGGAGTTAAACCAGTATTTCTCGTCCGTTGCAGCCTCGTCGTACTCATCGAATTCGTCGAATATGTCGTCATTTTCTGTCACGGCCGGCTCAGTGGATGCTAACAGGGCGTCGGGCTCCTCAAACTCTATGATGACATCCAGCGGAGTAGTACCGCCCAGGTGTTGGTCGATTACTTTCATGCCCTGGTAAATCTCGGTGGTTTCGTTAAAGTAATCGATAAAACAGTTTTCCACATCCAATCTCGATATGCCAATGAAGGCGCAAACGAGGACCAGGCCGCTAATACCCACAATCAGCACGCCGTGGGCCTCGGTAAACCTCGCGAGGACGGATGTTACGGAAAAACGCCGCTGGCGTTTGCCTGACGGCGACTGTTTGGGCACCAGTATCAGCACGGCAGGAAAAAGCAGAAAGGTCACAATAAGGGACACAATCAAGCCGACTATCATCATCCAGCCGAAGTTGATGACCGGCCGGATGTCACAAAGCACCAGAGACCCAAAACCGGCAATCGTGGTCAGTACCGCATAAACACAGGGCCTCAGCTTCAGGAGAACGGCATCAAGAATCAGCTCGCGATTAGGCCCTTGCGGATTCTGGATTAGCAGTTCCCGGTACCGCACAATCAGATGAATCACAATAGCTAAAGTGATGATTAGCTGCAAAGAGATGAAATTGGAGGATATGACCGTCACCTCCCAGCCAAACCATCCCAACAGACCAATCATGCAGACCGCCGAGACCACGCAGCAGAGCATCGGCAGCAATATCCAGCGTATCGCCCTGAAGATTATAAACAGCATAAGAATCAGAAAGAGCAGGACCCCGAGACCAAAGACCTTCAAGTCGTTCTTAATGAAGGTGACCATGTCATCTGCGATCATACTGACGCCCCCAAGAAACAGGTCAGCATCCCGGCGATAGTCATCCATAATGGTCCGTATATCCTTGATATCCTGATGGCGCCGCCGCCTCATTTCGTCCCTGTGCTGTCGGAATTGCTCAACCACGCGCCTCAATTCGACACGCTCTGGGCCGGTCAGCGAACCGGAGACCTTCTTCCGACGCAGCTCGTTGCGGCGCTGCAGCAATTCGTGGTAGACATCATCGTCCGCGAAATTGACCAGCAGAGCCGTAGTCCGCGAATCTGAGCTTAGCAGCAGGTCTCGATAAAGAGGACTCTGGCGAAGCTCGACCCTGGCCATATCCATATCAACCGTCGGCGACTCGAGGGTGGGCATATCGGCGGTAAGGTCCTTGAGTGGGACCGGCGGACTTTCCAGCAGAGGGACGTCCAGAATGCAAAGCACCGATTCGACACCTTTTAGAGACCTTAAATCATCTCGCAGCCGCCCCAAGGTGGTCAGCGTGTCCGGCGAGAACAGGTCGTCTCCGGGAGTATATGTCAGGACCAAAAAGTCGCGTTGCCCGTATCGCGAGCTGATCAGGCGCGCGTAGCGCAGGTCCTCGTCGTTTTCCAGAACCAGTGTCTCCGCGGAGGCGTCCAGCCTGAAACCTCCGACGCCGAAGGCGAAGAAGCCAACGGCTGCCAGCACGCATAGAATGACTGTCTTAGGATGTCCCAGGACGACTCGGTCGAAAAAAAAAGCTGCTGGGTGATGTTTCGTCATAGTACGGATCCTACTCAGCATATCGCAGATCAATCACCTGGTGGTTTCTCCAGCCGAGAAAGAAGGTCCTCAACAGTGCCGCGGTGAAGGATTTCATTGAACTGTGACCGGTAGGTCAGGAGGATGCTGACACCTTGTATTTCCACATCATAGACCTTCCAGCGTTTGTCTACCTTGCGAAGCTTGTATAGTATGGCCACCTTTCTTTTCTTGTGTACCAGCTCCGTCGGGATGTAGACACTCTTTTTCTTTTGCACTCCGGGTTTGAACAAGACTGTCTCATCCTTGTAGAGCTCGATTTTCGCCAGATACGACGTCTTGAGCAGTTCGGTAAAAAGCCGGGTGAATTTCTCGCTTTGTGGCTGGGTCAATTTCGGCCAGTGTGTTCTGCCCAATGAAAGCCTGGCCATCAGTGGGAAATCAAAGACCGGAGTTATGATTTTACCGATTTTCCTCTTTTTGGCCTTCTGGTCGATGTCCTTGTTCTGCAGGATCGAAATAATGGCATCCCACTTGGCCCGCACCAATTCGTTTGGGTCGTTCGGGTCCTCAACAACGGCATCGGCTCGCGACAGTCCGTTCGGGTCGTTCGGGTCCTTGTCATCGGCATCGACGCTCTGACACGCAACCAGCAAAATAAGAAAGGCACACCAAAGATTTCTCACGGTCCACTCCTTATATCGTTTGTATTTCTTCGCCGACCATTTATACTCAACCGTATAGCAAATAACGCTGCAAGCCCGAATGCGTATTCCCGGAGAGAGCAAAGCCTGCTTTAATTGCTGCTCAATACCTTCACATTTTCTTGGCTTATCTTAATTATAGAATCAACTGATTGGCTTAACAACTGTTAAGACCGGTGTTTCTCGATTTTTCTTCCACGAGCATCGAGTATTCGTCAATCTTCAAAAGGTACAGTTGCCGAATAGTTTGGTGCCTCTTTGGTAATCTGTATGTCGTGTGGGTGTGATTCGGCAACAGACGCGACGCTTATGCAAACGAATCGGCCGTTTTTTCTGAGCTCTTCGATATTTCGCGCCCCACAGTAGCCCATACCTGCTCGCAGTCCGCCGACCAGCTGATAGACAAAATCACCCAGCGTTCCACGGTACGGCACCCGCCCTTCTACGCCTTCGGGCACGAGTTTGCTTGCCTCGGTCGAGCTTTTTTGCCCGTATCTTTCGGCCGAACCTTTTATCATCGCCCCCAAAGAGCCCATACCCCTGTATTCTTTGAACTGCCTGCCCTTGTAGATAACCAATTGGCCCGGACTTTCTTTCAGGCCGGCAAACAATGACCCTATCATCACACTCGAAGCCCCAGCCGCGACCGCCTTGGTTATATCGCCCGATTGTCTTATTCCACCGTCGGCAATAACAGGGATATTATGCTTGCCAGCCACCCTGGCGCAGTTGATTATCGCAGATACCTGCGGCACTCCCACGCCGGAAATCACCCTGGTGGTGCAGATTGCGCCGGGCCCGATGCCGACCTTTACGGCGTTGGCGCCGGCTGCAATCAAATCCTCGGCCGCTTCAGCCGTCGCGATATTGCCCGCAATGACTTCTATATCATAGGCGGCTTTTATCTTCTTTACGGTATCGATAACATTTTGCGAATGGCCGTGGGCGGTATCGACCACAATAATATCCACATCCGCCGCTATTAAGGCCTCGATTCGCTCATAATCGTGAACGCTTACCGCAGCACCGACACGCAGCCTGCCTCGCCGGTCCCTGGCCGCTATCGGATATTGCTGAACGCGGTCGATGTCCCTCATAGTAATCAAACCGGCCAGCTCACCGGCTCCATTAACCAGCAGCAGCTTCTCAACCTTGTGTTCCTGCAGAATTTCCTTGGCCTGTTCGAGTGTCGTTCCAGCCGGGCCTGTAACAAGATTGCTCTTTACCATTTCAGAGCTTATCTCGACATCATAGTCTTTTAGAAACTTCAAGTCCCTTCGTGTCAGGATACCCACCAGCTTTTTACCGTCGACGATTGGGATGCCCGAGACATTCTGCTCGTTCATCAGCTCCTGTGCTTTTCTGACAGGCTGGCCCGGCGACAACGTTACCGGGTCGAGAATCACACCGTGCTCAGAGCGTTTGACCTTGGCGACCTCTCGCTTTTGCGCCTCGACCGAGAGGTTCTTGTGGATTATGCCGATTCCACCTTCCTGGGCCAGTGCAATCGCCAGTGCCGCCTCAGTAACGGTATCCATAGCGGCCGAGACAATCGGTATATTTATCGTGATATTGTCGGTCAATTGCGTGCGGGCGTCCGCCTGGCTCGGCACAAAATCACTCTGGGCCGGTATCAGCAGCACATCGTCGAAGGTTATACCTTCAGCAACAATTTTGCTCTTATTCATTTTTCGCTCCAGAATTAATCGCTGCTTCGCTTCATATTAAGCAAAACAGTATAATATGGCTATGCAGGGCCGTCAACCGTATTTTCGACCGGTCGATTTTTGCCTGCCGAGCCATTCTTTATATGCAAGGCTCAAGGACTAAGGCCCATCTGGAGAAGAATAACGTGAAAATTCGGATAAAATATAAGTTTTTATGAACACTACTCTAACGAAAACGGTATAATATAGCCCAAGATTGTCTATTACGATATTCGTGGTAGAGTCCGAAAACTAAATGTTAGTCTTCCAGTAGGAGAACTGTAATGAGTCTCAAAAACCCAAAAAATCTGTTAATTATTGGCGCTGTTGTAGCTGCTCTGCTGGCAGGAACGATTCTGCTTGGCAGCTATGCGAACATTTTGTCTGCCGACTCGGACACCGGCTCACAGGCCGAAGCTGCCCCGGCGACAGGCCAGACATCGTGCTGCCCGGCAGAGTGCTGTCCGGATGAATGCTGTAAAGACTGTTGTCCGGATGAATGCTGTGAAGACTGCTGTCCGGATAAATGCTGTGAAGCCTGTTGTCCTGAAAAAGCTGAGGGTTGCTGCCCTAAAGAAGCTGAGGGTTGCTGCCCTGCAGAAGCCAAGCCCTGCTGCCCGTGAAAAACCTGTCCGTCTCAGACTACCGAGCCTTGTTGTGGCAGGAAATCGGGCATTGGGACCAAATGGACTGCTGTACTGCAGGCGACAATAAGTTGCCTGCAAAGCGGGATTTACCCCGTTAGAGACCCTTGTGCCCTTAGAGGCATAAACGACACACTCTCCAACGCGGCAAAGAAAAATGTCTCTAACGGGGTTTACGAAATAAAGACCGACAGGCATTGAATTTTTTTATTCGATAGTGCAAACGGTTTATCTCAAATCAATGCCGGTCCTCTATGGCCGGCTCTTTTTGTGCGCTTCTAAGCTACCGCTACAAAGTTTTTAGAAAATCGTCCCTCCTGTCATTCCCGCGAAAGCGGGAATCCAGGAATAAAACAGTCTGAGGCGAAGCCTCAATCAAATTATTGTCTAAAAACTTATTCAAGGTAGCTTAGCATTGCGACTTGCCGGGATTCGATATTTCTTCGCTCGCGCGGTTTTAGTTTGACGCAGCAAGGGATTTGAGTTAACCTGCGATGGACAATGGGATAATTTTTCTGCTTTATCCAAGAATTGCCTGACTTTGGTCGGGGCAATGTATGGTAAGGAAACCTTTTTTGGAGGGCAATAGCTCATGAAATGTCCGGAGCCTTTTAGTCCTCTCAGACAATGTTCACGCAACCGAATGCTGCCTAATCGCTCGCCACAGTTTACCCCGTTAGAGAGGTAAGTGACGCATTCTTTAGTGGGGCAGTGAAAAAAGTCTCTAACGGGGTTGACAGCAACCCGCCCCCCAGTTACAATTCCTCGGCTTTTTCGAACTTGGCCAAACAATAGGGAGACAATGCTCAAAAATGCATAATGTAAACGAATTACTGAAAGAAAAGCTGACAACTGAAAACTACAACAGGCTCATCGCTCTGGACAACCCGAAGATGCACGAGTTCGTCGCCGATGCAATTGAGCTTACGCAGCCGGCCTCGGTCTTCGTCTGCACCGATTCAGAGCAAGACAGAGCTTACATTCGCGAGCTGGCAATAAAAAACGGCGAGGAAACAGCGCTAAATATCCCCGGCCATACCTGTCACTTCGATGGATACCACGACCAGGCCCGCGACAAAGCCAAAACAAAATACCTGCTGCCGCCCGGCTCCGACCTCGGCGCAAGTCTCAATTCCGTCGAAAAAGAAACCGGCGTCGAGGAAGTCCGCTCTTTCTTAAAAGACTCAATGACCGGCCGAGAAATGCTTGTTTTGTTTTTCTGTCTTGGGCCGGTCGATTCGGATTTCTCGATTCCCTGCATTCAAATAACGGATTCTCCCTATGTTGCCCACAGCGAGACCATTCTCTATCGGCCCGGCTACGAGCAATTCAAGAAAATCGGCTCCTCACCTGATTTGGGTTCCCGCAAGGCGGGGTCCCTCTTTAGGTTCATCCATTCCGAGGGCGAGCTTGAAAACGCTGTAAGCAAAAATATCGACAAACGCCGCGTCTACATCGACCTCGAAGAAGACCTTGTTTACAGCGTTAATACCCAGTATGGCGGCAACACCATAGGCCTGAAAAAACTGGCCCTGCGCCTGGCCATACAAAAGGCTTCAAGGGAAGGCTGGCTTGCCGAGCATATGTTCGTCCTCGGTGCCCACGGGCCAGGCGGCCGGGTAACTTACTTCGCCGGGGCATTTCCGTCCGCCTGTGGAAAAACCTCTACGTCGATGCTACCCGGACAAACCATCATCGGCGATGACATCGCTTACTTACGCAAAAAGGACAATCAGGTCCGCTGCGTAAACGTTGAAAAGGGAATTTTCGGCATCATTCGCGATGTCAACGCAAAAGACGACCCTATTATTTACGAGGCCCTCATGGGCCCCTGCGAAGTTATTTTCTCAAATGTCTTGATTGACGATGGCTTAGCGCCCCACTGGCTCGGTATGGGCAAAGAGCTGCCGACCGAAGGAACCAACCATTCAGGAAAATGGCACAAGGGCAAAACCGACGCTGACGGCAACGAAATCACTCCATCGCACAAGAACGCCCGCTACTGCCTCAACATCCCCGACCTCAGCAACTGCGACCCGTTGCTCGATGACCCTCAAGGCGTGCCGGTCGGAGGCATCGTTTACGGCGGACGCGACAGCGACACCTGGGTCCCCGTCGAGCAGGCCTTTAGCTGGGCAGAGGGTATTATCATAAAAGGCGCTGCCCTCGAATCTGAAACCACCGCCGCAACGCTCGGCAAAGAGGGCGTCAGAACGTTTAATCTGATGTCAAATCTCGATTTTCTCTCAATACCGCTCGGCCGATATATCCGGAACAATATAGACTTCGTTACGGGTGTTAAGAATCCGCCCTTTGTTTTCTCAGTCAATTATTTCCTCAAGGACAAAGACGGAAAATACTTAAACGGTATGGCCGATAAGAAGGTCTGGATTCTGTGGGCTGAGCTTCGCGTAAACGGTGACGTCGATGGCATTGAAACGCCAACCGGCTTGATACCAAAATACGACGATTTACAAAAACTATTCAAAGAACATCTCGACACGCAATATACCGAGGCCGACTATGTCCGGCAATTTACGATTCGCATACCGGAAAATCTTGCCAAGCTCGACCGGGTCGAGAAAATTTACAAAGAAAAGGTTTCCGACACGCCACAGATAGTGTTTGACACATTTGCCGAAGTCCGCAAACGTCTCAAAGCAGCCGGCGACAAACACGGCGATTATATCTCACCGTTTGATTTAGCAGCCGGGTAGCCCCTACTTTTTGCTGAAACCTAAAAGGAAAGGCAGATTGATGCGAAAAACGCGCTTAAATCGAGTCCGCCTTTGGCGGATTTATCCGCCACGCGAATGGCGGATTAAATTATTGCTTCTGGTATTTTCGGCTCTGCTTGCAGCGACGACAACTGCAGAAGGAAAATCCAATTCCAACATCATCGAACGCTGGGATATTTTCGAGCTGGCGCTAAAGGGGCCCGAAGGCGGAAACCCATTTGTTGATGTAAAATTGAGTGCTGAGTTTAAGCAGCGCGGCCGAATTTTTAAACCGGAAGGCTTCTACGACGGGAACGGTGTGTACCGCATCCGTTTTATGCCGGATAGGCTGGGCCGGTGGACATACATCACAAGGAGTAATCGCAGGGAGCTTGATGGTAAGAAAGGCAGGTTCACTTGCATAAAACCGTCGCCGGGCAATCACGGGCCCGTTCGTGTGCACAAGACCTGGCACTTTGCATACGCCGACGGCGGGCCTTATTTTCAAGTCGGCACAACCTGCTATGCCTGGATCCATCAGGGCAGCGCGATGGAAGAACAGACGCTGGCCACGCTCAAAGATGCACCCTTCAATAAGATGCGAATGTGTGTCTTTCCCAAGAGTTATTCCTACAACAAGAATGAGCCCAAGTTCTATCCGTTCGAAGGCAAACCGCTGAAAGACTGGGATTTTAAGAGGTTTAATCCCGAATTCTTTCGGCACTTCGAGCAGAGAGTGACGGACCTGCAAAAGCTCGGTATCGAAGCGGACATCATCATCTTCCATCCTTACGACCGGTGGGGATTCAAGAGCATGGGGCATGAGAACAATAAGTTCTTCCTGAGGTATATGGTGGCGAGGCTGGCAGCTTACCGCAATATTTGGTGGTCGTTTGCCAATGAGTATGACCTGTTGCGATGGCCGATGGAGCATTGGGACGAGTATATGAAGCTGGTACAGGAGATCGACCCTTACAACCGGCTTCGCGGTATCCACAACTGCCGCGGCTTCTACGACCACAACAAGCCCTGGGTCACCCACGCCAGCATCCAGAGCTCGGACCTTGCAAGAGGCAGAGAATGGCGGGACAAATACAAAAAACCGATTGTATTCGATGAATGCAAATACGAAGGCAACATCCCGAAGGGCTGGGGGAAAATCACCGCCTGGGAACTCGTCCACAGATTCTGGCTGGGGACCATCGGCGGCTGTTACGTCGGACACGGTGAGACCTATAAGCACCCCAAAGACCTGCTCTGGTGGTCAAAGGGCGGCGTGCTGCGGGGGCAAAGTCCGGCACGAATAGCTTTCCTGAAGGAAATCATGGAGCCGACGCCGTTTGACGAAATGGTGCCTTCCGAACTTCCATCCGGGAACTATTTGCTTTCGAAAGAAAAAGAGCTTTATTTTGTCTACTTCACCAAGCCGACAGAGATAAGTTTGAAGCTGTCAGGTTCAAGGCCATACAAGGCCGATGGTATCGACACGTGGAATATGACTGTTAATTCACTGGGAAGTGCATCGCCCGGTAAGTTCAGCTTTACCCCGCCGAAGGCCAACTACGTTCTTCGCCTATCTGTCTACGCCCCCGGCGAGCCTTGAGTTTTGCCCCGCCCAGTGCTGGGCTGCGTTCGAGAAAGGAAATCTTATATGAAAAAGAAAACCGTTCGGGCCGGCATCGTCGGGGCGGGCTTTGCAGCGACATTTCACTTTGAATGTCTGAAGAAAGTCCACAGCACCAATGTCGAAATCGCCGGCGTATTCGCAACCGACGCCGAGCAGGCTGCCATCTTTGCGAAGGAGCGAGGGATTCGCGCTTACGATAGTCTGGAAGAGCTTATCGATAAAGCCGACGTCATCCACGTCTGCACACCGCCGGTGGTCCACGAACCGATTGCGATTGCGGCCCTGGAGCAGGACAAATTCGCCATCGTGGAAAAGCCGCTCACTGGCTATTTCGGCGATGGCTCGGAAGATTTCAACGGAGACAGCTTCCCGAAGGCCGATGCCCTTGACCACGCTTTGGCAAGTATCGAGCGGATGCTTGAGGCAGAAAAGAAAAGCAAGGGCCAAATACTTTACGCCGAGAACTGGGTCTATGCGCCCTCGATTCAGAAGGAGCGCCAGATTATCGAAAAGACCGGCGCCCAGATACTCTGGATGCACGGCGAAGAGGCACACTCGGGCTCGCACGCATATACGTACGCCTTCTGGAAGTTCTCCGGCGGCGGGGTAATGATAGGCAAAGGCTGTCACCCGCTGACGGCGGCGCTTTATCTAAAGCGCGTCGAGGGAACCGCCCGCAACGGCAAGCCGATATGCGCCAAGGCGGTCTCGGCCCGCACACACGCGCTGACACGGCTGGAGAACTTCGAGGACAAAGGGCATATCCGGTGTGATTACCACGATATCGATGACTTTTCTCTGATGCACATCGTCTTCGAAGACGGCACCATCGCGGACATCTTCGCTTCCGACATTATTTTGGGCGGCACCCACAACTGGCTCGAGGTCGCAGCGAACAACCACAGAACTATCTGCAATATCAACCCTAACACGGCAATGAAAACATACAATCCGGTGGATGCATATTTTGCCGACATTTATGTAGTGGAAAAGACCGGCACGAAACAGGGCTGGTCGAATCCATCGCCGGATGAGGACTGGTTCACCGGTTACCCGCAGGAAACCGAGGCGTTCTACCGGACCATTGCGTATGGCGACCCGCTGGAAAGTAACAGCAGCCTGGCGGCGGATGCTATCTCGACTATTTACAGTGCGTACGTCTCGGCTGAAAAAGCGGGAGCCGAGGTGCCTATACGTAGTGAATGGTGAGTAGTGAGTAGGATAAGTGAACTAAAGTGACTAAAGTGAGCTAAAGTGAACTAAAGTGAAAGTGTAGAAGCACGTTTGTCGTTCTCGAAACTCGTATCGAAGCTCGAAGCTGGAGGCTGGATGCTAAAAAAAACGAGTTTCGAGCTTCTATAGCGAGCATCGATACAAGCATCGAAAACCTTAAACGATGGTCATGAACATTTTAGGCACTTTACACTTTAGGCACTTTCCTGATAACCAATTAACCACTTACTATCTTGCGAGCATCGAGCATAAGGAGTGACAATGGAGTTCCTCGGGTTACACTACGCGATTTGGATTATACTGGTATTGTACTTTGTCGGAATGCTCCTGATGGGCTGGTGGAGCAAACGTGGCATTGCCAGCCAGGAGGGCTACCTGCTGGGCAATCGCCAGTTCGGCTGGCCCATGATGGTCATGCACGCCTTCGGGGCCGGCACCCATCCGGGCAACGTAGCGGGCGTAATGAGCCAGACCGTTGTAAGCGGAGCAGCCGGCATCTGGGTCTCGTGGATGTGGCTATTCGGTACGCCCTTCTACTGGATTATCGCGCCGATAGTCCGGCGGATGCGGTGCCTGACGTTGGCCGATTTCTTCCAGGAACGCTATGGCAAGTCCGCCGGCATACTATACATAATCGTGGCGACGGTGGGGATGATTGTTTTCTTAGCAGGTGTTCTGCTTGCTACAACCCGCACCGTACAGGGCATGATGGGCAAGGCCCTGACGGACGAAAGCGAGATTTGGTTCTTTGGAATCCTGTTTGTTACTACGGCGGTATTTATAATCTACAGCTACTGGGGCGGGATAATTGCGGCGATACGTACCGATATGATTCAGGGCCTGATGATTATCGCCCTGTCGTTCATTGCTATTCCGGCGGCACTTGGCCTCGAGGAGGTCGGCGGCTTGGCCGGTATGCGTGCCACACTGGGAGCACAGGAAGCGGATTACTTGAGTTTGTTCGACCCAAAGGGCTTTAGTCTGCTGACGGTGCTTCTATTGTGCATTAACGCGCCATTAACGATGCTGGCTTTTCCGCACCTGATGAGCGTTTGTGCAGCAGGCCGGACCGAATGGGAAGGGCGGGTCGGCTTTACCTACGGCAACATTCTCAAGCGCCTCTGCACGATAGGCTGGTGCGTGCTTGGATTATGCTGGCTGGCGTATCTGCTCAATACAGGCTTGGATATCCATAAGGACGCCGCCTTTGGCGATTCAATTCGTGTGCTGTTGTCGCCCGCGCTTCAGGGCGTGATGCTTGCGTGCGTGATGGCGGCGGCGATGTCCTCCGGCGACGCCGTACAGGTCACGGTGGCGGGACTTTTCTCCCAAAATATCTATCGCGTTTACCTCAATCCCAAGGCCGACGAGAAACAGTTGGTGCGTGTAACCCGAATCATTGGGATTGTCATCGCTTTTTTGGCGTTTGGGGTCGCGATTTTGATGCGCAAGGACCTTGTCAAGGCAATCCTCGACTATTTCAATATCCTGAGCGTTGTGGGTATTTCCACGGCCATGGGCATCCTCTGGTGGCGAATGAACACAACGGGAATGTTCAGCAGCACGATTCTTGCCGGGGCCGGTTATATATTGACTCGCCATGTTCTCGCATACGGCCGGGACATCACTATCGCGGTCCCGATTGTTGTCGGCGTGCTCGCCGGCGTAATCGGCAGTCTGCTTACAAAGCCACCGAAGCCTGAGACGGTCGAAAAATTCTTCAAGAAAATTTATGTCCTTATCGGTCAGGAGCAGAAACTCGACTTGCCTCTCGATGAGGCCGTGCCACAATCGGCGCGTTGGCTCACCACCGGCGGGCTTTTCATCGTCAAGCCGTCCCGCCAGTCCTGGGTGGGCTTTGTTGTCACGTTGGCAATCTGCCTGGCCTGCATTCTGGTGATGCTTGCGATACTTTAACCCCACACATAAGTGTGGGGAATATGAGAAAGGGCGGCAGAATGACAGGAGAAATCGGCCTTGTTGGTCTTGGCCTTGTCGGGGCGGCGATAGCTGAGCGGCTGCTTGCCGGCGAGTTTGACGTTGTCGGCTTCGATATCGACGCGGCAAAGCACGACAACCTCAAAGAGCTGGGTGGAAAAGCCCGCAGCAGGCCGGCAGAGGTCGCCCAGGAAGTCGATTGCGTTGTCCTTTCCCTTCCGGACACTGAGGTCGTCCGGCAGGTTGTCGAAGGCCCCGGCGGTATTCTGCAGGCAAAAACGCCCCCGACATATATCATCGATACTACCACGGGCGACCCGGAAGAGACAATGGCGCTGGCACAACGACTGGTAGAACGCGGCATCTATTTCCTGGACGCGACCATCTCCGGTTCCAGCCAGCAGGTCAGGGACAAAAAGGCGGTCTTTATGGTCGGCGGTGACAAAGCAGCTTTCGAGACGTGCATGGATGTTTTCGAGACGCTTGCCGAGAAGGTATTTTATCTGGGGCCGTCTGGAAACGGCTCCAAGGCCAAGCTCGCCAGCAATCTTATTCTCGGATTGAACCGCCTTGCTCTGGCCGAGGGACTTGTCTTCGCCGGCAAACTGGGCCTCGAGCCGGGGGCCTTCCTTGAACTGCTCAAAGTTACACCTGCTTATTCAGCCATCATGGACACCAAAGGCAAAAAGATGCTGAACGGCGACTTCACACCCCAGGCCAGGCTTCGCCAGCATCATAAGGACGTTTCGATTATCCTGAAATACGCAGAAAAAACCGGGCAGAAACTGCCGTTGTCGATGGTGCACCTGGACGTGCTGGAAAAGGCGATCGCAGCAGGCGAAGGAGATTTGGACAACTCGGCGGTTATTCGCGAGATTAAACGCAGAAAAATTCTCTAACGGGGTTGACACAGCCCCGGAACTGGGCAACAATATGGCCGATTTGCCTCGTTTCACAATTTCGCGTAGGGGCAACCCTTCGTGGTTGCCCTGAGGGCAGTCCACAGGACGCCTTACGGCGGCACATGGGCCTGCCTCTACGGGTATTCGCCTTCGGCGGGCGAGGATTTTCAGTTCGAACGGACATAGGAGAACAAGATTATGGCGCCAAACGAAACAGAACAAGGCTCGATGGCCCCTCCGGCAGGCCAGGAGCAACAAGTGATGCACATGAACCCGCACATCGAAAAGGACCGTCAATTGATAATAAGTTCCAGGGAAAAGGGGCGGGGGGCTCTTCTTAAGGCATTTGTGAAGTTATCGGGACCCGGTTGGCTTCAAAGCGGCATTACCTTGGGCGGCGGCTCGCTGTCTTCGAGCCTTTACCTGGGCGTGTTAGTGGGCTTTAGCTTTATGTGGCTCCAGCCGTTGGCGATGATATTAGGTATTATTATGATGAGCGCCATCGCATACGTGACACTCTCCACCGGTGAGAGGCCGTTGCATGCGATTAACACACATGTTAATCCTGTGCTCGGCTGGGGCTGGCTGATTGCCTCGATGATGGCTAATCTCGTCTGGTCACTGCCTCAGTTCGCCCTCGGTACCGCCGCACTGCGACAGAACATCCTGCCCGAAATCCTCGGGCCGTTAGCCATGCCGGAAATACCCAGTAAAATGATCGCCGGTACCGTCTTTCTGGCAATCTGCTTGACTTTTACCATGACCTACAGCGCCGGCGGCAGAGGCGTCAAGCTCTTCGAAATACTGGTTAAATCAATCGTCAGTATGATAGTACTTTGCTTCCTCGGCGTTGTCATCAAGCTCAGCATCGAAGGAAAGATTCTCTGGAGCCAGATCCTCAGCGGCATGATCCCCGACCTGAGTCTGTTCGTCAAACCGACCGACATAATAATGCCTCACATACAAAAGGTGGCGGAACAGTTCCAGTCTTTCTGGACCAACATGATTGTGGGCCAGCAGCGTGATGTTATGATAAGCGCCGCGGCAACGGCTGTTGGTATCAATATGACTTTTCTGCTTCCGTACTCGATGCTCCGTAAAGGCTGGGACAAATACTTCCGCGGTCTTGCCATCTTTGATTTGTCAACCGGATTGTTCATTCCCTTTATCCTGGCGACCGGCTGCGTCGTCATCGCTTCGAGCAGCCAGTTCCATGGTCAGCCGGCAGTGGGTTTCGTCGGCGAGACACCCGAAGCCCAGATTACAGAGGCGGCACCGAAGAATCTTATCAAGCCCTGGAATGGTCTGATGGAAAAGCGACTGAAAGCTGAGGTTGGGGAAGCCGAATTTAACAGGCGGTTGGTCGCGGCGGTTCCGGTCGAGGGATTGACAGAGAAGGAAATCGAACAGAAGAAAATGCGGTGGTTTCAGAGTACCATGGACTACGCCGACAAAAAGATGGGGGCGATGCTGGTCAAACGCGACGCCTTCAACCTGGCTGATACACTGGCGCCGCTGACAGGTCCTGTTATTGCCCAGTACGTATTCGGCTTAGGCGTTATTGGGATGGCGATGAGCGCCGCGACAATGCTTATGACAATCAACGGTCTGTGTCTCTGTGAGTTATTGGGCAGGCCGCCGAGGGGCTGGACCCAGAAAATCGGAAGCCTGATGGTCTCGGTCGGAGCGCTCGGACCGTTCTTCTGGAAAGATGCCGCACCATATCTGGCGATACCGACGTCCGTCTTTGCAATGGTGCTGCTGCCCATCGCATACTTCGCATTCTTCCTGCTCATGAACCAGAAGAGTTTCCTTGGCGAGAATATGCCTATCGGGGCCAAACGCATCCTCTGGAATGTCCTTATGGCACTGGCGGCCGGTGCCGCATCATTCGGAAGCGTCTGGAGCCTCTGGTCGAAGCTGCAGTGGAAAGGAATCGGGATACTCGTCGGCTTTATCGTTCTTTGCATTGTCGTGCATTTCGTCCGCCAAAAGCCCAAGACAGCATGAGACACGAGCAATGGGACAAGCTGTTGGCTGTAATCAACGGCGAAGTGGTTGAGCCGCTGCCGGTGGGATTCATCATCGACAGCCCCTGGCTTCCGGGCTGGGCGGGAATGTCAACCCTCGATTATTTTTCCAGCGAGCAGATGTGGTTCGAGGCCAACCTAAAGGCCGTCAGACGGTTCCCCGAAATCATGTTCCTGCCCGGCTTCTGGGCCGAATTTGGTATGTGCACGGAGCCGTCCGCTTTCGGCGCCAAATGCCGCTGGCACGAAAACGAATTGCCCTACGCAGAGAAGAACATCACAGATATTGAGGACGTTGATTCGGTCTCCAAGCCAAATCCAAAAACGGACGGCTTACTGCCGTTTGTCCTCAATCGGCTAAAGCATTACCAGGGCCAAATCGAGCAGGCAGGCCACGTTATTAAGTTCGCAGTGTCCCGCGGGCCGTTGAATGTGGCTTCGTTTCTTATGGGCAGCACGGAGTTCCTTATGGCCATCCGGACCAACGCCGACCAAATACGCAAGCTGCTCGGAATTGTGACGGATTTCATTATCGACTGGCTCGACCTTCAGGCCCGGACCTTTCCTTCTATCGATGGTATATTCATTCTCGATGACATTGTAGGCTTCTTAGGTGAGGAAGATTTCAAAGAAGCAGCACTGCCATATCTGGCGCGCATTTTCCAATCGCTCCAGACGAGCGTGAAATTCTTCCACAACGATGCCGCCGGTCTGGTATGCGCGCCGTATCTTGCTCAAATCGGCGTGAATCTGTTCAACTTCAGTTATCAGCACATGCTCTCGGAGATGAAGGAGCTGACGGGAAACACCGTTACTTTGCTCGGCAACATCCCCACACGGGACGTCCTTGCAGCCGGGACGCCTGAAGATGTGCGCAACAGTGTAAAAGCGGCACTCGATTCAGTGGCGGACAAGAGCCGGATTATTCTGTCCTGCGGCGGGGGCATGCCTCCCGACGTTCCCACAGAGAACATCGAAGCCTTTCTGTCAGCGAGAAAAACCATCCCCAATCCACCTGCGGTGGATTGAGGCTGCCACCCAAAAGTGCAAAACTAAAAACTCAAAACTAAAAACTAAACGCTGGCAGCCTCAAGCGCAGGACTGCCGCGAAGCGGAGTCCAAGCTTGGGGATGGCCATGCCGCGTTTTACGCAGGGTCTTTACTTCAAGCTCTTACGACCAAACAACCGATAAAAATATTAGTACCACAATGTAAATTTACAAGATTATAAGGATTTTCGGCTTGACTATTTCGCTCAGTTAACAGTAAAATAAAGGTAAGAGATTGACTTAAGCAAATTTCGGATTTCATACTTTGTAGAGAGAAAAGATGATGGAGGTGTAAAATGGTCAAAAGATTGGTAATAATTTTGATAGTAGTTGCAGTGGGCCTGGGTTTGCTGTGTGCCGCCGGCTGTGAGAGCGACGCTCAAACCGGTGCTCTTGTTGGCACAGCGATTGGCGCCGGTGCCGGTCAGGCGATAGGCGGTGATACGGAATCAACCTTGATTGGAGCCGGGATAGGCGCCGTCGGCGGCTATATAATAGGCAACGAACAAGACAAGAAGAAATAACGGGCCCGAACACACAATTAGCCAGACTCACGAAATAAATAAAGGGCAAGCGCTTTTTTGCACTCACCCTTTATAAGAAGCCTAATTTCTGCCCGACCGTACAAATTCAGCAAGCTTGGCTATTGTCTGGTAAATCTACTCGGCACGCTCTCGCATATCTTCTGTTTACGCAATTTCCGCCGCTCCAGCCCACTTACTGCAACAAAAGCCTTGAATAGGCACGGCTTTATAACAAGCAAACTGTCCAAAAACAATCGCTATTTATCGAACGGCAGCTTCACTCCTCCTTCCTTAGTTCTAATAACATCCGGCTTCATTCCCACGTCATAAGCTTTTTTCCCCTTTTTGACACGACAAACGAGTCCTTTGGAAACTTTTGACAAATCGCCTGTAAGTACTTTGGCAAATGACATCGTTTCTGTCACCTTTTGAACTTCTATGGTGGCAACACGACTTTCAACCCTTCCGAGTAACTCTTTGGTATCAGCATCAAAGACTTCCTTGCCCTTGGTGAAGACGTCGAGTAGCATGCCCTTTTTCATTCTCTTGCCGCCCTGATTCAGGATTATCTGGCCGTCCTGCTGCACTGCGGCGATCGTGATAGCATACACACGGTCAATAATTGCTTCGATCACGTCGTTCACAACGACCGAGATGAAAGCGTCTCGTACCTGTGCCGGGTCCCATTCGGCAGGGTCCCACTCGTCAGCAAGCTCTCTGACTTTTTCATTCTCAAGGTATTTTTGAGTAGCTGACGCCAAGACGATCTGCTTTGTGGAGCTGTCAACAAGCCGATAATTGAAGTGTAATCTTGCCTTGAATTCGGTTGTGGTGTAATCGGCGACCTTCAGGTACTTATCAATTCTCTCGATTTTAGCCTGGGATATGGTCCCTATGAGCAAATAATCAGCTCCAAGAGTTTCAGCGAGCTTGGCTTGTTCTCCAAGAGGAGCATCAAAGGAAAGGAGCATTTTCTCTTCTGCGGCAAAGCTGCTGATGCTTTCTCGGTCGAGGACAGCGAATTTGTTAGTCTCAGTCAGTCCCACAGCAAGTCGCTGAGAGAACAGTGCGGAAAGCGCGTCACCAGATATTGTGAGGTTCAAGAAGCGGTAATTTTTCTCCGATGTTTTTACAGGCATTAAGGCGACCTTGACTCTTTTAGTCTGGCCTCGTTCAGGATAATCGTAAACGGCCACTTGGAGTCTCACCTGATAGGTGTCTTGGTCAATCTGCTTTTCCTCGAGAACATCGTAGGTTTTTACGAGGCCGCCGATTTCGGTCGTGTATGCAGTGCCTTCTGTGGCAACACCCACAGAATCGAATTCGATTCTCCTTTGGCCAGGCTCTCCGGCACTTATTCCAGCGCCTGCACCGCGGAAGACAAAATCGTAGGTGCCGGAATCGACTTTGACCCCTCTTACCTGCTCGACTGCTCTATAGAGAGCGTTTTTTATGGCTTCGCCTCTGTCACGGCCATATCCGATGACTTCTCGGATAACAACGTTGTTTCTTTTAGTCCGCAAAAGGCCGCTGGGGGGGTCATGTTCGCTGCTCGCATTGCCGACGGGATTACGCGCTGCTGGCGGCGGAACTTCAGCTGCTACAACTGCGGTGGCCAGCAGGCACATCATGAATATGCTCGTTGTTCTTTTCATCTTTGTACCCTTTGAAAAAGCTAACTGTTAAATTCTTTTACCACGCAACAGATCTATTGCTGCCTCTTTTGCCGACAATCACCTCATCCTGCCAATATCTTAGTCCGCTTTTAACATCGGACAGTTTCAGCTGGAAGTAGTACTCAACCTGCTGGCGGTTTCGACCATATCGGACATTCTTCTGAAAAATTTTACCGGAGATGCTCAGCTCTGGTGCAATGAGGGTTCGCCTTTCAGGCACCGTGTTTGGGTCAAACTCTTCAGCGTCTCTGAGCTCCCTAGACTCATGGACCAGCTTGTCGGCACCAGCACCGACTGCCGATGTCATAACTGCTTGTCCGCTGTTTAACAGCCCCGTCTCGATCTTTGCCATTAGCTGGTCGGTGTCGATTCTCTGCATTGTATCGTTTACGATTCGGCCGGTGGCCACTACATATCTGCCGCCACCTTGTTTTTTGAGGGCACCTGAACCAAGCATTGACTGGATCAGTTCACTTGCGGCGCGATCGAAGTCCCTGTAATCCAGACCCATAACAGGCTTTCCCTCATCGTGCACAATATCGATGTTCTCTGTTTCCGGCACACAACCCGCTGCTAAAAAACTGCTTACCATTATAAGATGTAACATTGTTCGCTTCATAATTTACTCCCACTTTCTTGTATCCATTCTGAAATTTACAGCTTTCGGTGTCGGCGCAACAACCTTAAGACTAAACGGAGATTTACCCATCGCTGACGCCGGCAGCCAGACACTTGTTTTGCTTTCAATCAATAACCCATCTTCATCAAGCCACTCCACTCTGTATCTGAATCGCTTGGTTTGGTATGAACGGTTGTATCCGTTAACATGAAGCTCAAGAAATCCAGCATCGTTTCTTCTCGTAAGGGCCTGCGTGATTTCAATACCTTCCCCGATCAATGCACTAAAGGCATGGACTACCGGCCGAATTACGATATTGTCGACAAGAGAGTCGCTTCTTACCTCTTCCCTCAGGTGAATTCTTGAATCATGCTGTTCAAAACACCCTGTAATCACAACCGCCATAATAAAAAGCAATATGTTGGTAATCGTTTTCATTTTATTACCCTCTTTAACAAAAAATATTGACTTAAAAACTCATAACGTCACACACCGGGGTGGCCTGATTACTTGTTATTCTAACATACACTATTGCATTATTGCACGCGGGAATATCAATGTTAAGCGGAATAGACCCTTCAGGAGTAATTTTTAATTTGCCGTTTTTTGGCTTTCTGAACCTCGCAACCTGAAAATCTTTCGGCAAAGTTGTCCATATCCTGACATCAGCAGCAGTGGATGCAAAACTATATACTGCCATTCCGATAGATGCAATCAAAGCACCAGAAGAGCCCTCTCCCTCAAGAGCATACTGAGCGAGAGCTTTTGCTGTTGCCGATATAATGGCTCTTGTTAAAATACCTGGAAAATCTTTGCTGAACTCTGTCTGGACAACCCTGTCCATGTCTGAAACCAAACAAGTCTCATAACGCTTACCATCAACCTCTGCGACCAAATATGGATATGCTCTATCTCTGAACTCCAATCTTGGCAGGGCAATTCCTACATATTTAACTTTATTTGTTGCAAGGAATAATGGAATATCCAGTCTAAGTTCTTTTCTTACAGGCCCCAATCCATTTTCAAATATCAACCATACTGTATCTTCAAGCTGACCTTCTCCGTCAAGTATCATCTCAGTAATACTCAGGTCTTCAGCTATATAGGCATTGTCTCCAACCATTCCATAGGATTCTTTGTGCAAATCCACTGCCCTGGAGTGGTCACCAACCACATTGAAGTATATACCTGCCAAGTAGGTCGCAAAGGGATTAACAAAGTCGGGATAAGCTTCAAAATTGTAAAGATTGGGATATTTCTCATCTAACAGTTCACGCGTTTTTGGATTTTCAACATTGGATTTTGCAAATTCGTCTTGTTGCTGTCTCTGTTCGAGATCAGCTTTGAGTTTGTTTATTTCTTTGCTGAATTTTTCTTTGGCTCGTCTCTGTCTGTCAAGGGCTCGATTAAACTCTACTCTAGCCATATCCATTCTGCCTTCAACCATAAAATTGAGTGCCTTGTATACATTAATCATCACACCGTCATACTCTTCGCCCCTGTAAGGAATTACGTTGTCACTTGCAATTGTAGAACCGATAGCATCCCCAACTTTGGACTGCTCATCATAATACTTAAGCATATCCTCAGCTTTATCGAACCACTCTGCACTTTCCTGGTAATTTTTGCGGATTCTTTCAACGGTCCCAAGCTGTAATGCCCAGAGTAAATCCTCGCCCTTCGGGTTTTTCCGTCTGCCTATCTTTTTCTCAGCGAAAAGGGCCGAATTCTCATAGTCTAGTCCTTCAAAATGCTTGTTAAAAGCAGTTAAGTGGTCCTTGGGAACATTACAGCCAGCAAAAAAGGGCAGATTTAAGAGCGTTAAAACTGCAAGTGAAACAAGATACCAACGTCTAACCGCGTTCATCATTGTCTCCAGATCAGACTAGCACCTTTTGATTCCAAACATTTAAGAGAATCAGCCGTCATTATACTGTCACGAAAAGTATAGTCAACAAGAATTTTGCCCTTTTTGACCGCTTTTTTAGTCTTTCATAGTGCTCTGTAACACGATAAATGCGTAGTGGTTACTGGTAGTTATTTGGCGCCATCCCCAAGCTCGTCCCGCTCGGCGCCTCCTCGGGGACAAGTTTTTCTCCGACTCGCTTGAGGCTGCCACCGGTCAAATTAGATGTTACAGAATACCGGTATCTAATCGATTCGAACAGAATTGTCAACCCCGTTAGAAATTTCTTTTTTTCAGGTAACATTGCCGGCCCCGTTAGATGCCGCCATGTTGGAGATAAACCCCAACAGCCGGGTGAAGCATCGAACGGGGATTACCTTGTGCTACAATTTCCAACGGGGTCAACGTTTTTTTACGTCCTTGCAACGGCGGGTTAATGAAATGAAAAAAGGCCAAGGGGTTTTTGCCCTTAGCCTTCATATGCTTGTTAGACTCTGCCCAGCCCATCCTGGATGGGCGTGGTTTACCGTTTGGCGACCGGTCTCTTCGGCAAGCTTTTACACATCGTCTCTATTATCTCTTGCATTTTTTTAGCCTCTTGAGGAGATAAGACCCCACCTACCGGCCCGCCGAAGGCGGGTCTGATCCTGGCCGGCGCTGCCGGCCCGCCCAATATGTCACCGGAGACCCCGCCTAATACTTCGTCCTCTTGGCTACCGATGCCGGTGCCGGCATCGACCTCCCCCGACTTGAAAAATCCAGAAAAGGTCTTCAGGACTCCCTTGGTTTTAGCCGAACCTCTGCCCATCCATAAAATGCTGCCGTCCTCGACATTTATCATCTTTGCCGTCATTGATGTTTCCTTACCAAAGTGGGGTATGTCAACGACAAGAACCGCCGGGACATCTAAAATCAGCCCGGTCTCAGTGGCCGCTTCGATAGTAGTCAAGTCCGCTGATTCGAGTTCCCGTTCCTTAAGCAACGCTTTAACCTGGGCCCGCCCCACAGGCGCATAACCCTTCCTTAATAATTCCATCGCGAAGATATCAGCTATCTGATCCCTGGCCAGTTCACTTTTCACACTACCTTCAACGGCTACGATAGCAATCTTATCCAGCGCGCCAAAGTCATAACTGACTCTAAAGGAGCTTTCCCCCCCTCCCGAGGAACAGCCGATAATAATAACAAGCAGAACAGTTGTTACCAACGCATACACAGAAATGGTTTTCATGACCCATACCTCCTACAAAACAGTAAAAATGGTAAACGAAGACCAGAGTTTAGTATACGAAATTCGTACCATCTTGTCAACCTTTTTTTTCCTCTTTCGTGCCCTATCACATATCACAAAGAGAACCTGGCGGATTAACAAAATAAAAAAGGCCAAGGTTTTTTTAACCTCAGCCTTTCTATAGGGACCCCATCCCGAAGTATCGAGATGGGTACCCTATATATTTATCTACCTCACAAGTGAGGAGGCAGCTCTACTGTGACCGCAGCTTGTGCTATATCGGACTATAGATAGGGTCCGCGTAGCTGGGATGTTTTTGAGGCCGATTCGGCCACTTTAGCAGATCAAACAAAAACTCGCTGGCCTGTCGTATCATCACACCCGGCATACAGGGACACATTTCAAACGAACCAACTACGTCATTGTCGTATTTGCTTAAAACCTTTAACAGGTAATCCCAATCTTGACGGGATATACCGCCCTGCAGACCAGGCGGCTCGTGGTCGTCCGTTTGGCCGTAATTGTCAGTCAGATGCAGATGGGCCGCTCTCGGGGCCAAATCATCCACATACTGCTTGAAGGAATATGTGCTGTCCAGATTGGCATAGCCGGTGTCGAGGCAATACCAAACAGACTCGAATTCTTCACTGGTCTTCTTGAGCATCGCCAATTGGCCGGTTTCGAGGCATAATTTGACATCGTTCTGCTCGGCCATTTTGACTACCTCGGCAGCAAAGCCGTTGCCATCAGGCGCCGGGCCGTCAGAAATACCCAAATTTTGCAAATCGGTCACAATACTTGCATTAAGCAGCTTGGCGCCTTCGATTTGTTCACTCCATTGCTCCAATGTTGGACGGTCGCTGCGGGAGCGCATCGCCACCACCATATCCCTGGTAGCGGCGGCGAGCCTGGTCCAATTGCGCCTCTGGTAACGGCACTCGCTCTGGCCGTTTAGATTGGGCCATAACTCTATGCCGAAGCCCAGAGACCTTAAGTATTGGCACTCCTGCTCAAATGAAAGAGGGTGCTCATGCCCCCAAAATACCATTGTAGAAACAACGTAGCTAATTTGCATTATGCCATCTCCGTACCCAGCTGATAAATGTGCCCTTCTGCACAGCGCAGGCATTATTATTATCGATTAAAAACACAGGCATATTCAAAGTTTCTCAAAAATTTCGGCATTTTTTGGGCTGGCAACTTCGATTTGAGAGCTGATTTTTCCGGGGGTTCCCATTTCCCGGCTTTTTGGAAAATGGGGCCCCCGGGACAAGGCTGGCAGCCGAACGACACAGTTTCCGAAAAGACGTCGGTACTGCCCCCTGACGGGAGGCCACAGGCCCAGGGGAATGAGACGGCACGCCCGTAAGACGGTCCTTTCTGTACCGGTTTGTCCGTAATCAATGCACAGGTAATTTAACATACAAGCCCAGCACGCAAAAGAAAAAAGCCTGCGAGTCCTCATTACATCGGCACTGGCAGGCCATTTAATTGAAATTATTGAGCTTTGCCCCTCTTCTGTACCAAACCTTGGATAAATGTTCGAATAACGGCGGTCTTTCTGCCAGTGTTTTCGTACATTGAGCCCCGAAAAAATCCGCACAATTCTTGGGACAGTTGTGAGAGCTAAGTAGTATCTGTTGCGGAAAACAAAAACTGACGATGTCACCCCTGCGAGGGACCCCGCCTTGCGGGAACCCAAAGCAGGGGTCCAGAGCGAAAAAGCTGGATTCCCGTCCCTGCTTTCGCAGGGATGACAACCTTGCGCGGGAATGACAAATACTGTTTCCGCAACAGATACTAAGTAGCAATGCAAGGTACCTTGCATTGCTACTTAGCTCATTTTATAGATGACAGACTTTTTCATAATGAGACTAACCTGGATATTTCACGGGATTTTGCCCGTTTTTCTCTTGAAAAGGACTGAGGACATGTTATAATGCCGGTGTCCAATAAGTTTGTTGGAGGACGTTCAAATGACAAAGGAAAGATATTCCATTCTGATTGCGCTGTTTGCGCTATTCGTCTTATATCCTGGCAAAAGCACGGCCCAAAATATGCCACCTATAGCGGATGCGGGATTACCTCGATATGCAGCCTACGATCCGGTTGTTCTTGATGGAACCGGTTCCTATGACCCAGATAGCTCAGGTTCTTTGAGTTATGCGTGGCGGCAAATAGGCGGACCACCAGTTGTCATTATAGATGCAAACACTGCCACACCTACCATCGGTGGGTCTGCCCAGACAGGAATGGGAAGACGTGGGTTGATAGCGCACTGGGCACTGGACGAGACAGAAGGCAGCGTCGCCTACGACAGCGCCGGCGGCAAAGATGGCACCCTCAATGGAGACCCGGCCTGGCAGTCTACCGCCGGTCAGATAGATGGCGCACTTGCGTTCGACGGGACCGATGATTATGTCAATACCGACTTTGTCTTGAATCCAGCTGTTGGGGCGTTCAGCGTCTTTGCCTGGGTTAAGGGCGGTATGCCTGGCCAAGTAATCTTTTCACAAGCAGGCCTTTCAGATTGGCTCGGCGCAGATACGACCAGCGGCAGCTTGATGACAGAACTGAAGTTTATCGGAAAGGCCAGCCGCCCGTTGCAGTCTCAGACAGTTATCACCGATGGCAACTGGCACCGCATAGGCCTTGTGTGGGACGGTTCCAACGGAATCCTATTCCTATACGTTGATGGTGTGGAAGTCGCGGCTGACGCATATGATAAGGGCTACCTAGTTGGGGACCTGCAAATTGGAGCGGGCAAGAATCTCGATCCAGGCACCTTTTGGTCCGGCCTGATTGACGACGTACGCATCTACAACCGCGCGTTGGCTAAGATGGGCGACTTTATCCAAACAGACGCAATTCAAGAATGCGAGTTTGAGCTGGTGGTCAGCGATGGCGAGCTGACAAGTCTGCCTGATACCGTTAAAGTCATTGTTGTACCGGCTTTCGGTAACAGGTTGCCGGAATTAAAAAATGACTCATTTGACCCCGACAAACCAACATTCATTTTCTTCGGGGGAGGGGATTGCGTAACGGGACCGCCAAAATATGCTCAGTCTTCTTTCCGAGATCCGCCTTGGTTCATGCGAGCAAACATAATTGAATTTCCTAAAGGATATTGGCCTGACAATAGCACAGGTCCGCCCACCTACTACCAATGCGGCGATATGATTATCGTATATCTATCTGCCGTTGCACCAGACTACAAGCAACTGATCCAGAGTGTGGGTCACAGCACAGGCGGAATGCCCGCTATAGATGTGGGCATACATTTGAACCTGACTTATGCAGACCGCCGATATGCAGTCAACCGAGTTACTCTCCTGGATTGCGGGTGCCGTACAGCGTCTGGTTATTCTTCTTGTATTGACCAATTCCTGGTCAATTCTGTTGATGGTGAACAGTGTTGGGTCGACAACTACGAGTCGGGCGCTGGTGAATGGCTTTCCCTCAATGGATTGAGCGTTTATGCTACGTTCGGTCATGTGGATTTTTGGTCCTGGTACGGTGGCTCTCTTACGAATGCTGACACAAATACGTTCAATAATGGCGTCGTTGCCGGTGCATACTGGTCTGTTGCAGGGCCGGGTAAGAACCTCCAGCTTGGGCCAGAACCGGGCCGAACCTACACATTCCAGTGGCATGGTTCGCGGTCTTCCGGCCACATGGATTTTTACGACGAGCCCAACCACCCCGGCAGGCTGCCAGAGCCGGTTACCCTTGTCGGCCCGTCAGACGGTGCTATCGTTGACGCAACTGGAGCAGTATTAAGCTGCGAGGTCAGTGAGAACACCGTGGGGTATCAGCTTCTATTCGGGCGCGATCCCTACCACATGGTTTATCTGTTCTCGGATACGCCTTCGGCGCCCGGCGAATCAGTAACCGCCTTTCCGTTCGAGCAGTGCTGGTGGACTGTGAGAGCCTACGACGAATATGGCTCTACGATCCATGCCGACCCCATGCACATCAAGGCCGAGAGCGTGATAGCCCAGACGATTGAAAATGCCACAACTGGGCAAATCTATGCTTCTATTCAGCAAGCCATCAATGATGCCCTTGCTGGGGATGCGATAGTAGTCAGCCCGGGGGCTTACCAATATCTGGAGAATATCAATTTCAAAGGCAAAAACATTACACTCAGGTCAACAGACCCAAATGATTCAGCTGTTGTGGCAGCCACTGTGATTAACGGGGGTCATCGGGGCCCGGTGGTGACTTTTTCTGGTGGTGAAGAGGCAAGCTGTGTGCTTGCCGGTTTTACGATTACCGGCGGTATAGTAGGTATCTCCTGCCGTGATGCGTCTCCGACAATCAGAAACTGTACGATTGAAAGCAGCGGACCTAACGCGATTGAGTTTTGGGAAGGCTACGAGCCAACAATCATTGATTGTACTATTCTGGGACAAGTAGTAGAAGTAAACGACCCTACGCTCGTAGCACACTGGAAGCTGGACGAGACAGAAGGCGACATAGCCTACGACAGCGCCGGTGAAAACGACGGGACGCTTTACGGAGACCCGGTCTGGGAGCCTACCACCGGTCAGATAGATGGGGCGCTGGCGTTCGATGGGACCGATGATTATGTTAGCACCGATTTTGTGTTGAATCCTGCCGATGGTGCGTTCAGCGTCTTTGCCTGGATTAAAGAAGGTGCCCCAGGGCAGGTGATTATATCTCAGGCGGATCGTACTGTTTTCAGTGCCACTCTCCCGGGAAGCACATGGCTTAGCACGGATCCAGCAGAGGGCAAATTTATGACCGAATTACAGGGTCTTGACCGAGCTGGCTGCCCACTGGTATCACAGACTCTGATCACCGATGGCAACTGGCACCGCGTGGGACTGACGTGGGACGGCTCCAATAGAGTCCTGTACGTCGATGGTGTCGAGGTTGCCAAAGACACCCAGCCGCAGTTCGGCAGCTCACGAGGGGGCTTGTATATTGGCGCCGGAAACAATCTTGAACCCGGTAGCTTCTTCTCCGGCCTGATCGATGACGTTCGCATCTATAACCGAACGGTGACACCATAGGCAAATCCATATCTGACTAACGAACCTGCGAAAGAGGTAAAAACGTAGCAATAATACCTAAGATACTTAGGTATAGATTATAAGCTTGCAAACAGCTTTTGATTCGGCTGGCTAATGAATCGTCCAAACATCTGTTGGCGTAGTAAGAATACCTAAGATAGTTAGGTATTATAAATAACTGACGTTCACATCTACAGCCGGGCACTGAACCAATAGACTATCGCAGGGATGATGTGTTAGTGCGTTTCAACGTCCGGATGAAGATTAAGGCATACCTCGCAGTGCGAGGTATAGTCTGGTTAAAACCGTAATGGCGGTCTGCACATTGGTGCTGGAAACAATCTTGAATCCGCCAGTTTCTTCTCCGGCCTGATTGACGACGTTCGCATCCGTTCGGCTCCGCTCAGGACAGGTTCTACGACCGGGCGATAACTCCATAGTCAATTACGAACGCCTTCCAGCCAGTCGTCAACAAAGATAGCGAGGTCAAGAGAGTCCACTAAGCCGGAGTGATTGAGGTCTGTGCCATCGCAATAATTATTTGATGGGTTGCAATGTCTCTGGTGCAAGTGCTCTGCGAAAAAGGCAAAATCGATGAAATCAACGCCATCCGGACAGCGAAAATCAGCATGGATGGCAAAGGCCGAGTTTTCGATAATATTTTTTCAGAGCGTTTATGACGAACGGTGAAAGTAGAGGAGGTTTATCTGCGGGACTATCAGACGGTGGCTGAGGCAAGGTATAACCTTAGCCGGTATTTTGAACTTTATAATAATCAGCGATTACACCAGGCTTTGGGCTACCGCACCCCAGCCGAGGTGTACGGCGTAGCAGTTGGCACTCCGGTCCAACTGCTCTAACACATGGTGATGAGTCCACCTTAAAAACCCCAAGTTTCTGTCTTGACAATGGGTAGCGAGATCCACCTCTGGCCAGGATCAAGCTACACCTCGCACTGCGAGGTATAGCACGTTGTATTATATAATCACTAAGTAGCAATGCAAGGTACCTTGCATTGCTACTTAGTGCCCAAACTGTCCCAACAATTGTAGGACCTTTTCAATAGCCCAATTTCCCGTGCGTCGTCGTTAGATATGGCTATGATACGTTGTGGCCAAAATTATCATCCACAAGTTGCCGATTCGTTAATTTGGTAATTGGTTAAGTGGTTAATTGGGTTTACTCTACCAACTACTCACCAATAACCACTCACGAGTATCCAGAATCCAGAATCGAGCATCGGGCATCCAACTTTAGTCCACTTTAGCTCACCAATTAACTACTCACTCATCTACTCATCGGCCTTGCGTCTTCTGTTCTTTTGCCTGATACCCTGCTGTCCTGATAACTCCACAGGACACCTTGCGGCGCTGCACCCTTATTTTCTGATAACCAGATAACCGTTTACCATCTTACGAGCATCCAACATCCGCCGCAAGGCGTCCTGCGGAGAGCATCAGGCTGCGAGTCATGAGCCACCAGTCACCACCCACTCCTCATCTGTCCCAACCATCCTGACCACACACCCCACACCTCACCATATATAGCCATTCCCACCCTGCATATCGCAACATCCGATAATATTTTGGCATCTCACCATCCACCATGAGATCCGCTTCACGAGACCTTTCCTGAGCCCATTCGGCTACCCCTTCGGCTGCGCTCAGGGCTTCGGCTAATTCAGGATAAACTCTGCCGAAGGATCCGCTTCACGAGATACGAACTAAAACCACAATTTTCGTCAATTCCAATTTATCCGTCTGTCTTCTGTCCTCTGTCGTCTGTCTTCTGTCCTCTGTCGTATGTCTTCTGTCTCCCCACCCCACCATATATAGTCACTCCACACGCCGAAACGTCCGATAATATATTTGGATTCTCTATACTGCCTAAACTAACAAAATGTTAATTTTAAAAAAGTGCTAATTTTTACTCATTTTTGGTAAAAAAACGCGCATTTTTGCCAATTTATACCCAATTCATACCCAATTCATGCTCATTTTTTGACGTTTTTTTCTTACCCACCTTGCCTAGGCACCGCATGTTGACATATCAACCCCCATTATTAGCCCAAGAACGAGGATTCCTTTCAAAAAAAGCAAAAAAATCAGCCAAAATCCCAATTTTTTAAAAAATTCTCTCAAGAATTAATGCCCACAAAATGCCCAATTTGCCAGCATTCTTACCCTGCTATACGGCTGCCGATCCGATAGATACCGGAGTCTCCGCCTCTGGAGCGGGTGTGGAACTATTAGTCTGTCAAGATTGAATCTGTAAGTTGTCATTCCCATGGTTGGGTGGCAGCCTCAAAGCCGCTCGTGCTACGTAGCGAGCTACTTCGCAGAGTAGCAAAGGCTTTGGGGATGGTGAATACAGGAGAAGCCGTCCCCAAGCTTGTGCCCGCGAAAGCGGGTACGCCGTAAGGCGTCCCTTTGGGACTGCGCTTGAGGCTGCCACCCTTCCAAACTATCAAATCAAATTTGACAGAGTAGTAGCTTACTTCG